>CAYYJL010000220.1:0-5235 GCA_964472245.1 uncultured Ignavibacteriaceae bacterium
GTGGTCTGCTGACGGTATATGGCTATACAAGGGTATGTTAGAGATACAGGGATAAAAGTATTTTCTAGAGTTAATACCATTCTGGAGTAAAAAATCATAAAGCCGGCTGCGAAGTTTTTCCCCGTCGCGATGATTTATAACAATCGGGTAATATGAATAATTTTGAGATTCTCGTTGAAAGATAGTAATACCGCGAATTTCAGATAGAAGGTTATTATAAATATCCGCAATAATTTTTTTTTGCTGAAACGTTTCTTCGTAATGTTTTAGCTGCAGCAAACCCAGTGCAGACCGGAATTCATCCATCTTGCCATTCAATCCTATTTCCTCAACCGTTACTTCATCAGCAATTCCAAAATTTTGGAGAAGATATATCTTCCTTCGTAATTCTTCTGAATGCGTTACTATTGCACCTCCTTCTAATGTGGTAAAACATTTCGTTGCATGAAAACTAAGCACGGAAATATCTCCATAATTCAGGATTGAATTACCCTGATGTACTACACCGAATGCATGAGCGGCGTCATAGATTACCTTTAGATTATGTTCTTTGCCGATAGCATCGATTGCTTCAACATCACAGGGTGTACCGTAAACATGAACTGCAAGGATCGCACAGGTTTTTTTTGTAATTAATTTTCTGATTGAATCGGGTGAGATATTTCCCGTCGCAGGGTCAACATCGGCAAATACCGGTTCTAAGTCGCACCATACAAGGGAGTTTGCTGTTGCAATGAATGTAAAAGGTGTTGTAATTACTTCACCTTCTAATTTTAACGCTTTCAAGGCCAGCATAAGCGCAATGGTACCGTTAGTCACAACATTGATATGTTTTACACCCAGGTAATCAGTTAACTCCGATTCAAACTGATGCAGAAAGGTGCTATGGTTGGTAAGCTGTTTAGTCCTCCATATCTCTTGCAAATATGGCAGGTATTCTTCCAATCCAGGTAAATAGGGTTTTGTCACATAGGTATGTTCGGAGGCAGATATTGTATTATCCATTTCTTTACCGTTTCTGTTTATTACAATACTGTAAAATGAACGTATCCATATCATTATACCAGATCATATTGTGAAAGTAAAATTTTTGTCCCTTCTGTTCCGAGGGAATACAATACATCAATGATTGAAAGATGTTCGCAAAAATCAGGTCTTCCCTGAGGATACGTAAACTCCTTTGTTCTGAGGAAACATATAATAACATTATAAGATTTAAATGTATCTACCGGATAGAATTGTTTTCCTCCGATGGCATTTATATAAATATCAGAATTATAATCCCGGCAGAGAGCAAGAATTCTTGCAGCTTTTACAGGGATTGTTTCAGGCGACTTATCGGGCTCAGTAATTTTGTCGGCTATATTATCTTTTAGTTTTTCTTCTAAAGCCAGGTACTTTGTGTTATCCCAAGAAATTGCTGTTTTTATAGAAAGCATTTCACATATTGCTGCAATGGTCAAGGCATTATATGTATGCAGTGAGTCTGAGGGAGTATCAATTATACCGCAAATTTGGGCATGTACCTGCTCATAGAAAGGGCGTTGTTTATAATTCAATTCCAGAAATCTTTTTATACCGCCTCTCCAATCGGTTGAATTATCTAATTTTATTTCTGAGGTTTTCTTGAAAGAACTGGCGGATAAAACCGGTACCTTAAAATAGAACTCACCTTTGTTCAGCTCCAATAATCGGTTCCTTGTCATCCAGGAGCCTTTCCTGAAATTAACATTCTCATATATCACAAAATAATCAACGGCATTAATCAGCTGAAAATAACCAATATACGGGAAAAAATATGCTTGCATTACTGCCAGTTTATTACTCATATTTTTCCTTGGTGCATATTGAATATAGTTTCATTATCGCCTAATCTTGCAGAGATCTTTCGAACAACAGCCTATTTCCTTCAGTTCCTTTGCCTTGCAGATAATAGTCGCAAAAATCTAAGGCCATTCTTGTACATTGGTCAATGTTGGCATATGTAAAAAATCCTTGCCTGCCAAGACTGAACAAATTTTCTTTAGATAGAATATAACCAAATAAAGTCTTTAATGTATCTTTATAGCCCGCTACCATGCGGGGATTAGCCTCGTCACAATAGACCGAGCGGGATTCGATAACATCGTTACGACTGATCGGGAAAACTGTATTTAATCGTTCGATTAAAAGGTGCAACAATTCCTCCTCAGGCATGGTGCTGTATATATCTCCCTTTTCGAGAGGGAGTTCAAAAATCAGTGAGCTGTTTCCTTTTTCGGGAACCATATCAAATTCACCGTAAACTTCTTCGGAAACTCTGTAAAAGGGAAATTTTGTATCATTAAAATTAACAAACCAGCATCCGTTTACATGGGCTTTTTTCACTTTCACTAAAACAAACCGCATTCTGCTGAAAGAAAGTCCGGTGCCTCGGTTTTGAATGTGGTCTAGACGATTATCATTAAAGGTGCATAATTGTGAAATCGGGATGGTTGAGATAATATCCGTTTCGGTGGTATTGTAAAGCTGTTTATCCGTCCGGATTGCTGCAACGCCTGTTGCGCCGTCCTGTATGTATTGAACTGATTCGTTAAATCTGAAGGAAACATTGGGATATTCCTTAAGCATGGTGTAGAATTGATTGGGAATACTTCCGATGCCGTTATTACAATAATAACTGATTCCCGAAACCAGATTTGCCTCAGGGTTTTTACCCAGAAAACTTACAAAAATTTCCCGTGCCATTTTTCTGATAGACATCAGTGGTATTTTCTTGGTTCCGATGGCGGAAGACAAATTATGCGGGTCAATTTTTTGAACGAGCATAAGGTAATTCCGGAAATATAGCGTATATAATACAAATCCATACCGTTGAATTATCCATTCGTTAAGATGCTCAGTTTCATCCGGTGCTCTGAAAAATAATTTTAGCCTGGCCCAGGAAAATGAAAATCCCATTTTAATGAAATTTTTAATACCAAAGGAAAGCAACAATTCAACTCCTAAAAACGGAAATGTCAGGAGTTTACCAAATATGAAAAGTTTAAAGCTTCTTTTGCGCGGGATGAGTAAACCGGGAAAAGTTTTGTTATAAAAATCGAGAATCTCCTTATCCCTGGTAAAAAAATTATGCGCACCATTGTCAAAATAATAGCCTCCCCACTCATATGTTTTTGCAAGCCCACCAACATTTTCGGATCTTTCAATTATTGTAATTGTATGCCCCGCTTGAGCAAGTTTCCATGCTGTAATTAGCCCGGTGACTCCCGCGCCCAGAATAATGATTGTTTTTTTCTCGGAATAATCAGGCACTTTCGCCCTTCGGCACATTAGTATGATGCGAGTGCGGTCCAATTAGTCGATGGTTAAAAATATTGTTCACTGATTCAGAACTCAAATGGAGAATTATTAAGAAATCCGGCTGACACAAATTTAAATTATATCTCTAAGTTAAAAAAAAATACTGAATATATTGGATTATCACTCAAACCAGTGGAAAAAAGAGTAGAGCTACTCTTTTGGGTTATTTATTAAGTATCTATTAGTTCACAAACAGCGGTTATTAAGTATTTAGGGGAGAAAAGGGGGAATTTTGTTAGATTGCACGATAAAAACAGGCAGATAATATCACTTGACCTCAGAACTGAAAGCAAAAGCTGAATATGTAATGAGAAAAATTACCGATAAGTATCTGGCTAAACTCTTTCTGAGCACAGCAGATAGATATCCGGTAATTCTCCTAACGACGTTGTTTGCAATTATCATACTTGCAACTGTGGCAATTCTCTTATTCCTTGCAGGATACCAGTCAGAGTTTTTTCTCATGGATGACGGTTATTATAATCTGGCAAGGGTAATATTTGATGGTTCAGCCGGAATATGGCATCAAAGACGATATCCCGGATTACCACTGCTGTTCACAGTATTGCACATCTTCCCTGATTTTGTACATCCCTTAATTCGAATCTACCTTACCATTTTAACACTGGGGGGAAGTTTCTTTATCGGAAGGAAATTGCTGGGGAACAGTGTGAGCAACCGCCGGTATTTTGTCCTTGGTATTTTCGTGCTTCTTAATCCATTAATCATTCATTGGTCAATTAAATCTGCTCCCGAACCTTTTGTAACATTATTTTTAGGTTTAATACTGCTTCTTTACAGAGCACAAATATTTAATTCTTCTCTAATGACAAATGTTTTATTGCCGGTTTCGATAGTAGTGGGAATTGCTGTTAAACCGGTCTTTATGCTCATACCGGGATTCATATGTCTGTATTATCTGATAAAGAAAAATCAAAAACTGTTTTTCACTAATCTTGTAATAGCGGTTATTGTTATCATGGGATTTATTTCATTAAAATCTCTTACCAGAATGGAGCAGTCCGTTGCCAAATCCGATTCTTATGGTACTAACGATCTATTAGCAACATCATTCCTCATCAAAGTTTTATTGGAAAACCCTCCGGATGAAGTTTATAAAACACAGTATAATACGGGTCTGTATAAAAATTTAATGCTCAGTAAAAAAGTTAGTATATTATATGATGACTACCGCATCGGGTTTTATCGTAACAACCCCGATGCTCCTGAAACTGATTATATTATTTCTTATATCAAAGATAATTTTGGGTATTGGACACTCTCCAAAATAATGAGCCCCATTCTGTTTTTTACTTTCAGCCTTACCCCCCAGCAGGTGGTTTTAAGAAGTGCGATTACTTTTATTATCCTGTTCCTTGCATTCCGGCAGCTTCGTAAGTATCACAAAGAAGGGGGACAGGAAATAGAAGTTTTTCTTGTGGTCTTGCTGGGATTTTCCGCCGTGTACTTTATGACGTACTCTTTTACCAGATATTCCTTCCCCGTGATTTTTTATCTGAGTATGTATGCGTGGACCATTCTGCCTGTTCCTGAAGAATCGCAGATTCATCAAACCGAGAATTAGTTTTGCCCCCTTATCGCAGAGAATAAAAAAACCTGATGAATGCTGCTTTTGCAGAGCTTGAGCAATTCATCAGGTTATATAAAAATGGCAGATGGTAGAGATAATGGCCGGATTAATTATTCCAATACGGAAAATGAATCATCTGCTGCTAAAAACGAATTCTATACCATTTTAAGCTTGCTGAATTTGATGACGACATTACCAATGTTGCAGTCGAATCAGTTCTTGCTGTAACTTTTGTATATAATTTATTCCATCCGGCTGCGACTGTTATATTGCTCGCGGTTCTTGTAACTCTTGTCGTATGG
>CAYYJL010000221.1:0-5213 GCA_964472245.1 uncultured Ignavibacteriaceae bacterium
GGTTTTTCCCTGTTTTCAAAGTATACATTGTACAGCGGGTCCAGTTCTTCAAGCTGCAGGGGATTTTTAATACCGCAGGAATTAAATAATTCATCCATTTCATAGGTCATACTCATGAAAGAAGGACCAACATCAAAGGTAAAGCCGTTCATTTCAAGTTTATTCAGACGTCCGCCGGGGGTGGAGTTTTTCTCCAGTATGGTTACATCATGCCCTTTGGCTGAAAGCCGGAGTGCCAGGGACAGCCCGCCTAATCCGGAACCTATGATAACAAACCGCATTTTACCTTTCTGTTTCATTCTTTATACTCTCATAACCCATACCGGTTATAGTTAGTTCCTGAATCGGGGAGGCCTTTAATTATTTTAACTATTCAGTGTTTTGAATCTGCATCGGCGGTAAAATCCCTGAAAAGAACACCAAAAACGTCAGGAGCTATCCCTTCATAAGTGAAACAGCCCTCGTCTCGCAGCACTGCCCTTATTTGGGAACCCCGCTCCAGCAGGATGGTCATCGGACAGTCAAATGCGCAGGTAAATACATCAGAGGGGAATTCCAACAGCCGGTCGGATTCATAGCTTCCGGGATACAGTTTTGCACTGCATCTTTTTTCCGTAACCACAAACCCCGAATCACTCAATACAGTAAAAACAACATCAATTATTTTCGATGTTTTATAGGTTATCTCCAAACGGCAGTGAAGTGAATCTGTTTGCCCCTTAAATACCAGAACTTCCCCGGCCTGAACTCCGACGCTGCAGAAAAACAGAAATAATAAAATCACACACTTTTTCATTGGCCCTCTACAAAATTACATGATAATCACTCATCAATTTACCATTTTTCCGCAAATCACCGCAGTCTCAGTCTTACGGCTTTGTTCAGAACTATCGGCTCTCCCAAGTTCCCTGCCCGCTTCAGCTTGCCGCTAATGGTAATGAAAAAGCTGTATTTCCGAATGATATATATACGCAAACTAAATTGCCGGAAGTTGAAGTAAACCTTATATTTATAAATATAGCTTTTTGTCAGCTTTCCTTACATAAACCTCTCTGTTTTTTCTTGGTGGCGGGAATGCCTTTCTCACTTGGGAGAGAAGGTATATATCAAAATGATACATTTGCTACCGGGTAAATAATTTCTTGTTCATTTTTTTTACATGAGTTAAAAATTACAACACTTTGCTTTTGCAAACCTAATAATGACCCCATGGCATAGTAATTGGAAATTCCATGAAAAGAATTGATTAATAATTACAGAGATTCCGGAGCGTACAATGACCGTTAAAAATCTATATGCGGCATTCCTTATAACAATCAGCATTATCGTTTTTACAGGATGCACTAAAGACGAACCTCAAAATCCGATTGATTCCATGAGTACAGCTGCTGTTGCAAGTTGTGAGGGATGCCACACTAATTATGAATATCTTAAATCCGTCCACTCCCCTGATACTTCAGGCGGAGGCAGCAGCTGCGGCGGTGAAACTCCTCATATTGAACCATACGACCGCGTATATATGGGCGGAGCAGGATACCAGGCATTTAAACTTTCCACTCACGGCAAACTCCCCTGCATAGGATGCCATCAGGGTGACGGAAGAACTGCCGATAAAAACCTGGCTCACTCCGGTGATTTTATCAGCCATCCTTCCACCCGTGCGGATATTAAATGCGCCGGCTGCCATCCGGATGTAGTTGCAAGAACTAAAAACTCCCTCCATGAACAGGGTTGGGGACAAAAGAGAATGGTAACAACCAGATACGGTGTCAGCGATTTCAACAGTCTGCCGGAACTGCTAAAAAGCGGATATAATACTAATTGTGCAAAATGTCATGGCGGCTGCGGAGACTGCCATATAAACAGACCAAAGGCAGGCGGCGGTGGATTGCTGAACGGACACAATTTTCAAAAAACTCCTGATATGATTGATAACTGCGTTACCTGCCACACCAGCCGCGGCGGGCATGCATTCCTCGGCATTGGTGCCGGCACCATTCCGGATGTTCATCTGACCAAACAGGGCTTCACCTGTATGAGCTGCCACAGCAGCCACGAAGTACACGGCGATGGTAAAAAATACGACACCAGATATAAGATGAGTTTGCTCCCTTCCTGCGCAGACTGCCACAGCAATCTCAATAATTCCAATATGTACCACAGTGTGCATATCAATACCTTCAACTGCAACACCTGCCACTCTCAGGATTATAACAACTGCGGCAGCTGCCATGTTGGCGGTGACGGTGCAAGAATCACTTCCCATCTGAAATTTAAAATAGGCATGAATCCTATTCCGGATATTAAGCCGTACAAGTTAGCAACCGTAAGACAATCACTCAGTGCACCTGATACGTGGTCACAATACGGTGTGCCTGTATTGAATAACTTCAGCTCACAGCCGACTTATAAATATACAACTCCGCATAACATCATCCGCTGGACCTCACGTACCAAAGTGGCTTCCGGTAAAGCTTGTTATGATAACTGCCATGTAATTAAAGAGGGCACAACCCTCAGAAACAAAGAACTTTATCTGTTTCAGTCTGATCTGGAATCATGGGAAATTCCCGCCGATGGAAACATCGTTGTTGACGGAAAACTTCCATCCTCCTGGGGATTGAATCAGTAATATATATAAACACAAAAGGAAAGAATAAATCATGAAACTTCTTCAGAAATATCTTCTCGTATTATTCATTCTGCCTGTATTCGTTTTTACAGCATGCAAGGATGAAGGCACAACCGAACCGCCATTAGCCAGCGTTAATGAGTCTGAAGTACTCGTTAAATATCTTGAAGCAAACGGCGATTTTATCAACACACTTGCTCCGGCTATGATTACCGTTGATGATGTAAGAACTTATCAATTGACAAAACCGGATAAAATTCACATTATTGATATCCGTTCCGCTGCAGATTTTGCTAAAGGCAGACTTGAAGGTTCAGTTAATAAAACTCTCCCTGAGCTTGTTAACTACTTCAAAACCATTACTCCATCTAATTATGAAAAAATAGCATTCGTTTGTTATTCAGGCCAGACTGCCGGTTACGCAGTTTCTCTGCTCCGCTTACTCGGTTATGATAATGTATTCGATATGAAATTTGGTATGTCCGCCTGGAACGATTCAATCGCAAACAGCTGGAAGCCAAATATTGCAAATAACTACACAAGCTTTGTTACAGAAGCCACTGCAAAAGCAACTGCTGGTACATTACCAACCCTTGCAACCGGAAAAACTACCGGCAAAGAAATCCTGGAAGCACGCGTTGCTCAGCTTTTAGCCGCAACAGATCCTTTCGGAGATATCAAGGTTAGCTGGCAGACTGTAACCGGTAACCTCAGTAATTATTATATCGTTAATTACTGGCCTGCAAATCATTATGCACTTGGCCACCTGCCGGGCGCTATTCAATATACCCCTAAAGAAGACCTTAAGCTGAATGTAAATTTAAAGACCCTGCCTACCAATAAACCGGTTGTTGTTTATTGTTATACAGGTCAGACCTCCTCTCAGGTTGTTACCTATCTTAAGCTCCTCGGATATGATGCAAAGACATTGCTTTTTGGTGTCAGCACCATGAACTATGATATGATGCTTGCCAACAATCTGACTACTTTCAAAAGTTCAGACTGCAAGTATTTCCCTGTGATACGTTAATCAATTTCTTTCCTTACCATATCACTTTAGCGGAAAAAGCCGGGTACAGTCAGTGCCCGGCTTTTTTTTATTGCCCGTCCGCATAACCTGTTGTAAATTTGCATACAGTCACAACACAATTTGAATAAACTCAGTAAGGTTTTATGCAAGTTCCTGCAATCCCGGTTAATGAATCAGAAAGGTTAGAAGAACTCCGCCGTTATAAAATATTGGACTCCGGCGTGGAACAGGATTATAATGACCTAGTGCAGCTTGCTTCAGAAATTTGCGGCACCCCCATGTCCCTCATTTCTCTTGTGGATAAGGACCGCCAGTGGTTTAAGGCAAATCTGGGTTTAGCGGATAATGAAACACCCCGTGATGTCTCCTTTTGTGCGCACGCAATTCATTTCGACGAAATATTTATTGTGCCTGATGCAACTGCCGACATGCGATTTTTTGATAACCCTTTGGTTACCAATGAACCGAACATCCGTTTTTATGCGGGTGTACCTTTGAAAACCAGCGGCGGCTTTAATCTGGGCACGCTCTGCGTTCTGGATTCTCAACCCAGAGAGCTGACTGAATCTCAAAAGTTCTGCCTCAAAACACTCAGCCGCCAGGTAATGCACATGTTTGAGCTGAAACACACTGCAGCCAGACTAACTCAGCAAAATGCCCAGCTCAGAGAACAAAAGGCGCAGATTAATGATCTTTTGAATTTACGAGATGAACTTCTGATGAAGATAAGTGCACAAAGTGAGCTGAAAAGTAAATTTCTCTCCATCCTTGCGCATGATCTTAAAAATCCGCTTTTCCAGCTTAATGGATTTGTGGAGATGATCAATGAGGGCGCACTTACCGCAGATGAGATAGAAAAAATGACCGCACAAATGAAAAATGGAATTGATGCAGTCTCTTCTATGCTCAACAATCTTTTGGAATGGGCTTGGGCTGCAATTGACGGGAAGAAAGCGTTGTCAGGAAAAGTGGATCTTAAAAAAGCTGTTGATACCTGCCTGAAGGAAGCCGGTATGCTTGCTGATAAAAAAGGAAATAAACTGATAAACAATATTCCGGAAGGCACTCTTGTTAAAGGAGACCGCGACCGCATTGAGCTTATATTAAGAAATCTGATAACAAACGCCATTAAGTTTACCGAGGCAGGCAGAATTACTGTTAACTGTGTGAGGGAAAATCCCCTTCTCGTGATCTCCGTTTCCGATACCGGCATCGGCATGGATGAACAGCAGCTGAAAAATCTACTGGACTGGAACAAGGTAAAATCAACTTCCGGTACCCGGGCCGAAAGAGGAACAGGCATCGGGTTAATCCTCACCAAAGAGTTTATTGAAAGCATGGGCGGGTCTCTTTCCGTCAGTTCGGAAAAAGGCGTTGGTTCAGTTTTCACTTTCTCCCTCCCTGTATATATAGAATAGAATTCACGCTGTTAATATCTCAGGGTTAAAATTTCCGACCACAAACGGTAATTTCCGAAAAAGCTAAAAAGTTGCTATTTTAAGCAGTAACTTTTTTCCACTTCCGGCAGTCTAAAATACTATCCGCAATAAC
>CAYYJL010000222.1:0-5205 GCA_964472245.1 uncultured Ignavibacteriaceae bacterium
GATAATGTAAAAGCATCATTTGACAGGGCATGGATTGGGTTAGGCCCCAATGTGAGTAAGTTTGAAGAGGAATGGGCAAAACATGTTGGCAGCCCAATTGCCATAGGACTAAACTCCGCCACAGCAGCGCTGCATCTGGCACTTGCTTCATTCCAATTTGCAGAAGGTAAAAAGGTATTAGTTCCCTCGCTGACTTTTTCTGCAACTGCATCCGCTGTTTTATATAACAGATTAGTGCCGGTGTTTGTTGACTCAGATCCTGTTACGCTCGGGATGAGTTTAGAAGATTTAGATAAAAAATATGATAAGGACTGTGTTGCAGTAATGCCGGTGCATTACAGCGGGCATCCCGTACCCATGGAAAAATTAGTTCCATGGGCACAGGAACGCGGCCTGAAAGTTATTGAAGACTGCGCACACACCACAGGCGCATTGTATAAAGGAAAAGCACTTGGTACCTGGGGTGATATAGGATGCTACAGTTTTGAAGAAAAAAAATTGATGACCACCGGAGACGGCGGCATGATTGTAGCAAATGACCCTTACCTGCTGAAAGATATAAAGGCGATGCGCTGGGTTGGGATAGATAAAGACAACTGGAAAACTGCACAATCTTATGTTGATACAAACAAAGATGCGATGCACTGGTTTTATGAAATCAGCGTTCTGGGTTATAAATATAATATGAATGATTTATCAGCAGCCATAGGGCTTGCTCAGTTGAAAAAACTGGATGCAATGAATAAACGCCGCAGTGATATTATAGCTATGTATATGAAGGGGCTGAAAGGCGTTAAAGGAATTAAACCGCTTCTGCCATATGAGCCGGAAAAGTACGTCTATCAGATGTTTGGTGTTCGTGCTGATAAAAAGGATGAGTTAATTATCTTTTTAAAGAATAAAGGCGTTGCAACGGGATGCCATTATACTCCGCTATCCATGCAGCCGCTCTTTAAGCCGTATGCTTATGGCTGCGGGTATGTTGAGCAGGAGTATTACAAAATGGTTACATTGCCGCTTCATGCAGTACTGACCGATGAAGAGGTGGAGTATATTATTGCTGCATTAAAAGAATTCAGCGGTAAGTAAAACTGCATGGCAGCACCTAGGGTAATCGTACTGATTCTCAGTTATAACGGCAAACATCTGCTTGATGACAGTATATCCACGTATATGGCTAATGACTATGAAAATTTTGAAGTGGCCGTTATTGACAACGGGTCAACAGATGGTACTAAGGAATTTGTAGAGTCCAAATATCCGGGAGTTAAGGTTGTACGGACGGATGTTAATCTGAAATATTCCGGCGGGCTTAACTTTGGGATGAAGTATGCGTTTGACCAGCAGAAAGCGGATTTTGCTCTTATCACCAATAACGATGTAAAAGTTGACAGCAAGGTTATATCAGCACTGGTTAAGACCGCTGTTTCACGGGAAGATATTGCATTTACCATTGGCAAGGTATATTTTTTTGATGAGCCGGATACGTTTCAGACTGTTGGCAAGAGGGAAGACCCTGTGCGCTGGAACGGAGGACACATCGGCAATCAGGAAAAAGATAACGGGCAGTATGATGAAGCAGCAGAACGTGCGTTCTGTGATGATATATACTGGCTGGTTAACAGGAAAATTTATGAACTGGTGGGGGGGTATAATACCGAGTTTGCATTTCAGGGAGAGGATTTTGAGTGGCAGGTAAGAGCTAAACGGGCAGGGTATAAGATATATTATACCCCGGAAGCGAAAATCTGGCATAAAGAAAGTATGACCATAGGAAAAACATCTCCGTTTAAGGCATACTACGATGCAAGAAATCCCTTGATAGCACATATGATGTACAGAACACCTGAACAGCTGAAAGTATATATACGTCTTAAGATTAAGGAGCACTTGCAGGGGACATGGAAGCCGTTTCTGAAGTTACGGTGGGAATACGTATATAAAAACTGGGCAGGGTTCTTGTCCGCACTGCGCTGGGGCATGAAGCATAAGAAATTTTCCCTAAAGTTATTGTTTTGAGAAGGATAGGTACACACAGGAATGTCTGAAGTTAAAAGTGTTGGACAGGAAGTAGGGGTTTGGAATGATTTCTGGAAAGGGTTAACACCTGAGAAAGAAATCCGCATGTGGGATTTTTACGGCGGACGTCCCTGGATTATGAAATATACTCCTCGTTTTGGTAAAACAGTAGAAGCGGGCTGCGGGCTTGGCAGATACAATTTTATTTTCAACAGATTTGGTGTTGATATAGAGGGTTTGGATTTTGAACCCAAAACTATCGAATCACTGCTGACTTGGCAAAAAGAACATGGCTTTGATGCCAGTTTTGTTGTTGGTGACGTAACAAATATGCCGTATGAGGATAATTCCCTGAGCGGATATATATCACTTGGCGTGGTTGAACATTTTATAGAAGGACCTCACAGACCTATCAATGAGGCATTTCGTGTACTTCGTCCGGGAGGAGTTGCAATAATCACCACTCCGGCACGTTCGCTGTATCTGAAATACCGTGATGTATGGAAGCGCGGGTTTAAGGACAGCATACGGAAAATAATAGGCAAAAATGCGCCGGAACCGAAGTTTTTTCAGTATTGGTATCAACTGCCGGAATTAACAGCACATGTAGAAAAATCCGGATTGAGGGTAACACATGCTGCCAATTGTGACCTGCCTTATGCGTTTTTTGAATTAGGCGGGGAAACAGGCAACAACATAGCCGGTTCAGGTTTTATACAATATATATTAAATAATTACGAAAACAGCGCACTGACGGCACTTGGCTCTCAGTCTATTACCATTTCTGTTAAAAAAGCTGAAACCATGCATTGTTTTTTATGCGGGGAACTGACCGCAAAGCTTCCGTCATTAGAACAATACGATGTGCCGGTTTGCAGCAGCTGTACCGGAAAAGATAATGCAAAGCATTACCGGAAAGGTGTACGCGCACATTTAAATCTGCCTTTTTCATTTAATCCCCCCTTATTACAGCCGGAAGAGAGAATATGTGAATTTACCGGTGATACATACATGACAGACCCTGTTCTGGAGGATTACGGCTTCACGAAGAATGCATCACCTCCAGCACTAAAAAATCCCGAAATCAATATCGAATTAAGCAATACATCATTACGGGCAGTTTGGAGACTGCGTAAATCAGCGGGTTAATGGGATTTAGAAAGGGACTCACTGTGATCAGGGGGAAGGTGCAGATAATTGTAGTCTCCCTGAAGTATTTTTTGTTTGGCTTTGATGAGGTTTTAAGTGCTCTGAGAAATTTAAACAAAGCTACACAATTAAAAATACTGAGGAAATATGGAGCTATTATCGGCGACAACTGTGATATAGAAACTCCACTTTATTTTCATAATGCACAAAGTTTCAGAAATTTAAGAGTTGGAAACAATGTACATATCGGCCGTGAGTGTTTTTTTGATTTAAGAGAAAAGATTGAAATAAAAGATAATGCTGTTATTTCTATGCGCTGCACATTTATTACACACCAGGATTTGAATAAATCAGAGCTTTCTAAAAAATACCCTGCAGAATCAGCCCCGGTTTTAATAGGACGGAACGTATATATTGGAGCATGTGCAACCATATTGCATGGGGTACAAGTAGGAGAAAACTCAGTTATAGGTGCTTCTGCGCTTGTGATTAAAAACATTGATTCCGACATTACGGCTGTAGGAATTCCAGCAAAAGCGCTCGGCAAGTAATAAATGTTTGTTCAAAAACTTGTTCTGAGTTACGGCAGCAAACTGGTTATACAGTTTGTACAGATTGTAACAGGCATCATTGTTTCCCGGATTGTGGGGCCTACGGTGCTCGGCTATCTTGCATACGGATTATCATTTGTTACCATGTTTGCCGTGGTTAACGATTTAGGAATGGGTACAGCCCACATTAAAATGATTTCACAGGGGGAAGATGAAGGCAATTGCAACTCCACCTATCTCCGGGTGCGTATGGTTTTGCTGGGAGTGTTTGTCTCACTGCTTGCAGGTACATACTTTTACCAGAAAATGTTCGTACCTACTGCATTTGAATCTCCTGCGCAGGAAACTGTAGTACTTATATATATGGTTATTGTTACACTGAGCCAGTTTATATCAATACCTACTTCCACCTGGGCGGGTAAGATGCAGCAGGCAAAACAAGACCTGCCATCGGTTCTGCAGACTGTGCTGTATCAGATTTTTCGTTTGATATTAGCTATCCTGGGATACAAAGCGGTTGCCCTGGCTACATCAAACCTGGTTGCTGTATTAATTACACTGCCGATATATGCATGGCTTGCAAAAGATATGGTGTGGGGGAAATTTGACAAGATTCTGTTCAGGAAATACATACAGGCAGCAACTCCGGTAATTATAATTGTCCTTGCTCATACACTGATATATTCAACTGATAAAGTGATATTGCAGCATTTCAGCGGATCAATTGAAGTGGGTCTGTATTCGGCGGCATTTGCGCTCAGCCAGTTTATACGGGTAATTGAAACATCGGCAGGGATGTTGTTTTTTCCTTACCTGACAAAGTTTCTTGCAGAAAAAAACTTTGAGCAGATTAACAGGGTTTTATATAAGTTTGAACGGTTTTCTTTTGTATTCCTCCTTCCGGCGGTAATGATTGCGGTGGTGGCATCTGATGTACTGATGCATGCGGCATATGGCAGTAAATTTGACGGGAGTGCACAGATTTTTTCTGTGATCACAGTCGGGTTTTTTGTTTCCATGCAGATGCTGCCCTATGGTAACCTGATTCTCGGCAATGGCGATAACAAGGGTATTAATGTTGGCTGGGTGTCTGCATGTTTAGTATTTTTGCTTCTGATGTTTATAGTGGTTAATCCTTCTTATTTGAATCTTAAAGGGACAGGAAGTGCGATTTCAATTTTAGGTACAAATCTTTATTTGTTTACCTTTTATGCCTTTAGAATAAAAAGCACACTGCCGGAAGTTAAGTTGTTTAACTCTGTTCCGGTATTGGCTTACAATATCATTACCGGTGGTATATATCTATTGATATATACAAATTTTGGAGAGTCCACTTTATCAAAAGCATTAATATCTGCTGGTTACGGAGTTTTGGTATTTGGAGCAGGTTATCTCCTGAAGTTAATTACGAAAAGTGATTTTGAAATAATTTCTGCAGCACTGAACATTAATAAAATGAAAGAGTATATACGCTCTGAAGTTTTAA
>CAYYJL010000223.1:0-5174 GCA_964472245.1 uncultured Ignavibacteriaceae bacterium
TTTTTACCCGCACTACGGACCGGCAAAGGATTCTTACCGGCTCTTTCTGTATTATGAGGCCGGTTTACTATTATATATGGTTGCGTGGGAATATATCTGGCGTGGGTTTACGCTTTTTGGATTATTTCCGCAGTTTGGGAAAGCGGCTGTTCTTATTCAGATGATACCTTTTCTGATTTTGCATAATGGCAAACCGATGCTGGAAACATTTGGGGCGATTCCGGGAGGGATTCTGCTTGGGGCCATCGCCCTCAGGACCGGTTCATTTGTGTACGGTGTCATAATTCACTTTGCCGTCATTTTTTCCATTGATCTGTTTTCCGTCTTAAGGTATAAATTTGGGGATTATGGAATAAGCCCTGCTTCTTTCGTAAATTTGATAGTTGAGTTTTTGAAAGGTTTATAATGAAATTTTCGGTTAATGTCGACCATGTAGCTACTTTGCGCAATGCAAGAAAGGAAATTGAACCGGATCCCGTTACCTTTGCTTTGATGGCAGAATTAGCCGGTGCAGATGGTATAGTTGTCCATTTAAGAGAGGACCGCAGGCATATTTCTGACCGCGATTTATTTACTCTGCGGAAGGTTATTAAGACCAAATTAGACCTGGAAATGGCAGCAACCGATGAAATTATTAAAATTGCCTGTGAGGTCAAACCCGAGTTGGCTACCATTGTACCCGAAAAAAGATTGGAACTGACGACTGTGGGGGGAATATCTGTGGTTGATAATATTGAGATTCTTTCAGATGCCATCCGGGAACTCCATGATGCCAATATTCCGGTTTCCCTTTTTATTGAGCCGGACATTGTGCAAATTGATGCCTCAGCAGAACTGGGTGCAGACTTTATTGAAATTCACACTGGTATTTTTGCTAATGCCGTCAGTGAAGAAGATCAGTTTGATGAGTTGGATAAAATCCGCCTGGCAGCTAAACATGCGAAAAAACTGGGTATGGGGGTGAATGCAGGTCATGGCCTTAATTACCAGAATATCAAGATTTTCCGGGAACTTGACGATATAGATGAGGTTAGCATCGGTCATGCTGTTGTTGCCCGTGCCATGTACACAGGAGTTGACGGGGCAATCAGGGAGATGATGAATCTTCTGAATAAACGATAAGGGGCAGTATTCTTTACACTGCTAACATTGTTACCGGTGAATCGTCTATTGTATAAGACTCATTGGTATATAATCTAGAAAGTTGATGTTGAAATGAAAAAAAATATTCTCTGGATAGATGATGAAATAGAACTTTTGCGTTCACACATCATTCTGCTTTCCGAAAAAGGGTTCGGTGTTTCTACTGTAACTAACGGTATTGATGCCCTGGAACTCCTTAAAACACAAAAGCCCGATTTAATTTTCCTGGATGAGATGATGCCGGGGATGGGCGGTCTGGAGGTGCTTGGGAAAGTAAAGGAAAAGTATCCGGAAATTCCTGTTGTTATGGTTACAAAAAATGAAGAAGAGGGGATTATGAATGAGGCAATCGGTTCAAAAATTGCCGATTACCTTACCAAACCTGTTAATCCCAGCCAGGTATTTTTGGTCTGCAAGAAGATTCTGGATTCTAAAAAAATTGCAAGTGAGTATGTCCAGAAGGATTATATACAGGACTTTAACCAGATAAACATGCTTCTGCGGGAAAAACTGGACTATAATGATTGGATTGATTTATATATTAAACTGACCAACTGGGAACTTGAGTTAGACAAGTTTTCCGAGATTGGCCTGCGGCAATCCTTAATGGAACAGAAAAAGGAATGTAATAAGGAGTTCTCACGTTTTATTGAAAAGAATTTTTCCAAGTGGGTAAACACCAATGCACGCGATGCCAGACCAAAACTGACTCCGGATATCATACCTGATTTTGTTCTGGATTTTGTAAAGGAAGGGGATTCCCCAGTTTTTCTTTTTGTGATTGACTGCCTCCGGTTGGACCAATGGCTTGTGATGGAAAAGCACCTTACGCAGCATTTTAAGATATCAAAAGACTATTACTACTCCATCCTGCCGACTGCAACCTCGTATGCGCGGAATGCCTTATTTGCAGGGCTTTATCCATCCGAGATTGAAAAGTATTACCCGGATCTTTGGAGGGGGAGTGATGAAGATGAACGGAGTATGAATAAATTTGAAAAAGACTTTTTGCAGCTGATGCTGGACAGAAAGCGGATTAAACTCCGGAATGAGCTTAAATATATAAAAATTATAGACCCTGAAGTTGGACGGAATTTTGAGCAGAATATTTTGTCGTATCAGAATTCCCACTTTACTGCTATTGTTGTTAATTTTCTTGATATGATGGTGCATGGCCGTTCCGATTCAGAACTGCTAAAGGAAATAGCACCGGATGAAGCAGCATACAGGTCCTTAACTGAAACTTGGTTTCTTCATTCATCATTACTGGCTACTTTTAAGGCAATCACAAAAATCAAAGGGGCAAAGATTGTCATTACCACCGATCACGGCAGCATACGTGCAATGCGCGGGGCTAAGGTTCTTGGTGATAAAGAGACATCAACAAATTTACGGTTTAAGTATGGGCGGAATCTAAAGGTTGACGAAAAAAATTCTATCTTCATTAAGGATCCTGCCGAGTACCGTTTACCCAGAAGAGGTGTTACGATTAACTATATTATCGCCAAGGAAGATTATTATTTTGTATATCCGACTGACTATCACAAATATCTCAGTCATTACAAAGATACATTCCAGCATGGCGGCATCTCGATGGAAGAAATGCTTCTGCCCGTTATAACACTTGAAACAAAATAATCTTTGAAAATGATATATATTATTGATTCATTTGCGCAGCTCCGTGAATTTGCGGAAAAGGTGAAAGAACAAATAAGTCCCGGCAGTTTAGTGTTTCTTTCCGGTTCCCTTGGGGCAGGTAAGACTACGTTTGTAAAGCAGTTCGCAAACTTGTGCGGGATAGAAACCGTGGCAAGTCCTACCTTCACCTTAATAAATGAATATCATGGAGAATGCTCAATCGCCCATGCTGATTTCTACCGGCTAAAGGATAAATCCGAATTGCAGGAAATTGGTTTGTTTGAGTATCTGAATGATGAGGAATATATCGTATTTATTGAATGGGCTGAGCTTTTTAGTGAACCACTGCCAAAACCCGATTTAGTAATAAATTTTAGCTTTAATGAAAAAGATCAAAGAACAGCAGAAATCAACAGCTGATGTAAAACCCATACTTGCCGTGGAGACGACAGGGGCGCAATGCGGGGTATGTGTCTATTTTACACCGGAAAAGTATGCCGTTTTTTCCCTGATTGAGGAGAGAGGACATGCAAAAAAAATTAAGCAGTTGATCAGCGATGCGCTCGATTCTTTTGGTTTGACGCCCTCCAAGCTTAAAAAGGTCATTATTTCAGGAGGTCCCGGATCATTTACCGGGTTAAGAATCGGCTTTTCTGTGGCAAAGGGGATAGCTTTAGGCCAAAATCTGCCCCTATTTAAGATAAATACCCTTGATGCAATAGCTTACGAAATGCTCTCTGTTCTAAAAGAGGGAGATTTCTGCAATATTTTCATGAAAATTAACAAAAAAGAGGTATATTTCAGGAGGTTTCAAAAAATAGAGAATTTCTATAAATTTGTAACCGGACTGGAGATTATTGAGAATGAGGCCGCTGCCGGATTGGTAACACCCGGTGATTTTGTGACCGGAAATTTTGAAATTAAACATGAACGGTTCGTTCTCAAAAATTTTCCTTCACCGTTAACCCTCGCACTTCTATCCGATAATAAGAGTGCCGGAATGGTTGAAGACGACGATTTTTTGGAGCCCGACTATATAAAAGAGTTTACTATTGTAAGGAAATAAGATGAAAAGAATACTACTAGTTTTATTAATGCTGCCGGTCATTGTGTTTGCACAGATGCGAGGACCAAAAATTAAAGCTGCCAGCGATTTATTCGATTTTGGAGAAGTTGAGCAAGGTGCGGTTGTTAAATACAGTTTTCTTATCACTAATGATGGGGATGCTGAGTTGACAGTTTTAGGCGTAAATACATCCTGCGGGTGCACAGCAGCTGATTTAAAACAGAAAAGCATTAAACCGGGAGAAACTGTTCCGCTTGCAGTGGAATTTAATACAAAGGACAGAATTGGCCCGCAGATTAAATATATATCAGTCACCTCAAATGATGCCGATAAACCGGTGTTAAAGCTGACTATTTCCGGCAAGATTGCTATGAGCAAATCTCAGAATAACCAGGCCGTATCGGGTCCAAGAATCAAATTTACAAAAGAGCAGTTTGATTTCGGAATCGTTGACGAAGGAAAAATAGTTGATTACACCTTTGAATATATCAATGATGGAACCGAAACTCTTGAAATTAAAGATGTGAAAACATCATGCGGATGCACCGCAGCAGTTGTCAGCGGTAAGAGTCTGAAGCCGGGTGAAAATGGTACATTGCGTGTTGAACTTGATACAACTAACCGAGTTGGACGCATGAGCAGTAATGTAACCATCATGAGCAATGATCCGGTTAATGGACAGAAGATACTTACCATATATGCGGAGATAAATAAGAAAGCAGGTAACTAATGGCTTGGTTCAAACGGAAACAAGATAATTTTGCGGGTGATTCGCAGAAAAAAGATCTGCCTGAAGGCATGTGGGAAAAATGCCCAAGCTGTAGTGAAATACTTCACAAAAAACAGCTTGAAAATAATTATTGGGTTTGCCTGAAGTGTGATCATCATTTCAGGATTGGAAGTGAAGAATATATAAAAATTCTTTTGGATAATGGTTCGTTCAAAGAATTGAATAAAAAGATGAAATCTGCAGACCCATTGCAGTTTATAGATACCAAGAGATATACAGACCGGATTGATTCTACAATAAAATCCACCGGATTGTATGATGCAGTGAGAACAGGTACCGGAGAGATTGATAAACGGGAAGTTGCACTTGGCGTTATGGATTTTAAGTTCATCGGCGGCAGTATGGGTTCCGTGGTTGGAGAAAAATTAGCGAGATTAATTGAAAAAGGCGTTAAAAGTAAACTCCCTGTCATCATTATTTCTGCATCTGGTGGTGCAAGAATGATGGAAGGGGCACTCAGTTTAATGCAGCTTGCCAAAACCAGCGCCCGGTTGACACAGTTGAGTAATGCAGGTCTGCCGTATATATCCATATTAA
>CAYYJL010000224.1:0-5172 GCA_964472245.1 uncultured Ignavibacteriaceae bacterium
TGATTTCACATATTATTGTTTCGGTATTCAAATCCACTGCTTTTCAAATTGAAGATAAAACAATTGATTTTGGCAAGCCATGGAAAAGAATCAGCATGGTAGAAGCCATTCAGGAAAAAACGGGGATTAATATCCTTACGGCTGATATTAACGAATTAGTTGAAGCGGTTAAAAAAGCCGGAGGAGAGCTTGGCGGTGCCAAAACAAAAGCTAAATTAATTGACGAATTATTCAGCGTTACGGTTCAGCCGGAATTAATTCAGCCATCTTTTATTATTGATTATCCTGTGGAACTTTCTCCATTAGCTAAAAAACATCGTTCAAAAGAAGGACTTGTTGAACGCTTTGAAGGATATATAAACGGCAAAGAAATATGCAACGCCTTTACTGAATTAAACGACCCGTTTGATCAGCTGGAAAGATTTCAGCAGCAATTGAAAGACCGCGATTCCGGTGATGATGAAGCACAGATGATGGATGATGATTATATACATGCCCTGCAATATGGCATGCCCCCGACTGCCGGTTTGGGAATAGGTATTGACCGGCTTGTTATGATGCTTACAAACCAAAGTTCAATCCGGGATGTAATTCTCTTCCCAACCATGAAACCTGTTTCCTAATGAATCGTACTATTATTGTATTAATTCTTGTTTTAGTTAACGGGATATACGCATATGCCGGAACAACTGATAGCTTAGTACTGCCTGATGTATCAA
Organism: uncultured Ignavibacteriaceae bacterium; assembly: GCA_964472245.1. GTDB lineage: Bacteria > Bacteroidota > Ignavibacteria > Ignavibacteriales > Ignavibacteriaceae > H2-BAC3. The sequence goes on from CAYYJL010000224.1 coordinate 720, forward strand.
AGCTGGAATTATACAATGATTTTAAAGTATATAAGAATTCTGAAATTAGTTTTACACCCGTAAAAGTTGAACCATCTCTTGATGTTAATCATCAGGATATTAATTGGCTTTATTTTTCCGGGATTTCTGCTGCCACTTTAGGATCAGCAGCAGCTGTTCACTTTTATCAGGCAAATGCCTGGTGGAAGGATGAAAGAACTAAGTTCAAGATTGTGAATGATTGGGAATATGCTTTATGGATTGATAAAATTGGACATTTCTATGGTACGTATCTCATTCAACATGGATTTTCTGCTTCGTTTGAAGGTTCCGGCTTTAATTTGGAAAACTCAGCATGGCTTGGTGCCGGCTGCGCGTTAGGATTTCAGCTATTTGTGGAAATTGAGGATGGTTTTGGGCCACAGTGGGGTTTTAGTCCCGGTGATGCTCTGTTTGATGTGTTTGGCGCAGCGTATCCAATTTTTCAGTACTATTATCCATATTTGAATAATTTTAAGCTCAAGTTCAGCTATTATCCTGTTGACTTGAACAAAGTGAGTCCTACGTCAGGACAAAAACATATTCTTATTGATGATTACTCCGGTCAAAAGTTTTGGTTGTCTTTCAGAATGAAAAATCTTTTGCCGGACGGTCTCTCCGCAAACTGGCCGGCATGGCTTAATCTTGCCGTGGGCTACGGTGTAAAAAACCTGAATGGCTCTGGCGGAGGTCAGAAGGATGTATATATAGCATTTGATTTGGATATTGAAGAGATTCCGTTGTTCGGAAAACCGTGGGGATTCATTAAAAATACATTAAACTATGCTCACTTTCCTATGCCCGGGGTCCGCATAACGAACGGTGTCGCATTTTTTGGACTTTGCTACTAGAGATATCTATTGTTACTGAGCATCATTATACCAACGCTTAATGAAGAAAAATTGCTGCCCCAGCTGCTTGAACAGCTCAAAGAAATTAAGCATATATACGGTGATATTGAAGTTATTTTGTCCGACGGAGGAAGCACCGACCGTACACTTGAGATTGCAAATCATTTCGGGTGCAAAGTTATTACCAATAAAGAAAAAAAGAAACAGAATATAGCAATCGGACGAAACCTGGGTGCGGCAGAATCCTCAGCCCCTTTACTATTATTCCTTAATGCTGATGTGCGGTTTTCTGCTCCGGATGTATTTTTCGATTATGCATTGAATCAGTTTTCATCTGAAGACTTTGCTGCAATGACCTGTTATGTGAGGACGTTCCCCGAGGAGACAACTCTGGCGGATATATTGTTCCATGGCTTTTATAATTTTTATTTTATTGTTCTAAATTCTGTTGGAATGGGGATGGGACGCGGAGAGTGCCAGTTAATTAAGCGCGACTATTTTTTTAACGTGGAAGGATATAACGCAGAACTTGCAGCCGGGGAAGATTTTGATTTGTTCAGGAGAATTAAAAAGATGGGGGGTAAAATTCAGTTTAATAAGTCACTTACTATTTATGAATCCCCAAGAAGATACAGAAAAATCGGATACTGGGGAGTAGCGCTTCTCTGGACAAAAAATGCTTTTTCAATCCTGCTTAAGAATAAGTCAATCTCAAAAGTCTGGGAGCAGGTACGATGAAATTACTTGTTTTACTGATACTCAGTTTTGTATCTATATCTGCGCAGGATTTTCTGATTGAGTCAAACCATCCGGTTATAGATTTTATCTTAAGAATGAAAGCCAAAGGTCACTTAACCTCCGCTGAATCCTTTGCTTATCCTGTTCATCGTTATGAGGTGAAACGGCAGCTTCAGTCAATTCTGAATATTGAATCACTTACTCAATTGGACAGAGAATCTGCTGAATACTATCTTATAAAATTTGATAACGACAGGACAAGTAAACAATCTGCATTAACTGAAAAATTTGAATGGCTTCCGCAAAAGCAAAGTTTCTTTTATCATTCTGATACAACTGATTTAACAGTGGGGATAAATCTGAATTTTGAACTAAACTCATTTTCCGGTACGGAAGGTAAACCGGGCAGAACAATTTTAGCCGGAGGATTACTTTCGGGCTCATTTAATGAATTCCTTACTTTTAATCTCCATGGTATGAACGGCATTTTTTCAGGTGATAAAAATGTTGTAAAAAATGAAAGAAGATACAGCACCAATTACAAATTGCAAGATACTCCCGAATCCGGCTTTTTTGATGAGACAGAAGGTAATTTCTCCCTCTATCACCCGAATATAAAATTTACTCTCGCCCGGAATGATATAACACTGGGTTACGGAAAACTAAAACCATTGTTAAATTCCATCCATCCGCATCCCGATTTCCTGAGTTTAAATCTGGCTTTTGATATTGTAGACTATAATTTTTTACACGGAACCCTGACCGGGCCTGTTAGCTACCTCCCTGATTCTATTACCGGCGGAATAAGAGAAATACCGGAAAAATTTATTGTTTATCATACCGTGGGATTTAATCTGGGTAACTCAACCAAACTGAATTTTGGAGAAATGGTTACCTATTCGGCCAGGGGTATGGACCTTGGTTACCTGAATCCTTTCAATTTTTATAAAACAGTAGAGCATTCCAGAATAGACCGGGATAATACAGCAATTTTTGCAGGATTTGAATCTTACATGCCGGAAGGTAATCATATCTATATTATGCTCTTGTTCGATGATATTGATTACGGTAAATTAGGAACCGGCTGGTGGGGGAATCAGGTACTTTTGCATTTGGGTGCAACACATTATACCACCGTCGGAAATTTTCCCGTTGATATTCATGCCGAATTTATGGAAATTCAACCTTATGTTTTCTCGCACAGAGTGGAAAGAAATAGTTTTACTAACTTGAATACCCCGATTTGGGGCAATTTTGAGCCAAATTCATTGGTTTATTCACTTTCGGCCGATATCCGATGGAAATACAATCTGCTGACGGAAATCACCGGTACCTATATCCGGCATGGTGATAATGAATATGATCAATCGGGAAACCTTTTGGTCAATCACGGTGGCAGGGCAACGGAAGGACATAGAACTAATGATGCCGAATATGTGAAATTATTGTCCGGCATTCGGGAAAACATAGTAGATATTTCCGCTGCTGTTCGGTATGAGCCGTCTCAGAATTTGGAATTAAATGGACTTTTTAGATACCGCAGCTCGGATCGTGCGTCTAAAATTACATTGTATAAATTGTTTACAGTAAGTTTATTATATAAGATATAAGAAGGCAAACATGAACTTCAAAAAATTCAGAATTCCCATCCTCGTGATTGTATTGACTGCCGGAATTTTGCTTGGCACCCAGATTCAGAAAGTTATATCCGGCGATAATCTTCTTGAGAACATGAAGAAATTTAATGATGTTCTCACATTTACAGAAAGATTTTACGTTGAGGATGTGGATACTCAGAAGCTGGTTGAGTCTGCAATTAAGGGAATGCTGGATGAGTTAGACCCGCATTCAACATATATACCTGCAAAGCAGATGCAGTCTGTGGAAGAGGAATTTCGAGGAGATTTTGAAGGGATTGGCATTGAGTTTCAAATTGTCAATGATACACTAACGGTTGTCACCCCGATTACGGGAGGTCCGAGTGAAGCCCTCGGAATTATGGCGGGGGATAGAATAGTTAAGATTGATAGTACATCAGCTATTGGAATAACCAATGATGATGTCCGCAAAAAACTGCGCGGCCCGTCAGGTACAAAAGTTAAGGTTGTTATTGCACGGCCTGGAGTTAAAAATACTATCGAATATGAAATAACCAGGGATAAAATTCCACTCTACTCGGTTGATACACATGTCATGCTGGATAGTAAAACCGGTTATGTTAGTGTTTCCCGCTTTGCGGAAAAAACCACGGATGAACTTCTGGATGCCTTAAATGATCTGGAAAGCAAAGGGATGAAGCAGTTGGTACTGGATTTAAGAAATAATCCCGGAGGATATCTTAACCAGGCATTCCAAATTGCAGATCTCTTTATAGAGGGTAATAAGAAAATTGTATATACACGCGGCAGAAGATCCGAATTCAATGAAGATTATTTTTCCAGCAAAACATATCCGTTTGAAAAATTACCGCTTATTATTCTCATCAACCGGGGCAGTGCATCCGCCAGTGAAATTGTTTCAGGTGCGGTGCAGGATTGGGATAGGGGATTAATCGTAGGTGAAACCTCTTTTGGTAAAGGGCTTGTTCAGAGACAGTTTCCTCTTCCGGATGGTAGTGCGGTGCGTTTAACGATTTCTTCATACTTTACACCGTCAGGCAGATTGATTCAGAGAAAATATTCTGATAAAAAAGAATATTATGAAGAATTGTCGGAACGGGAAGAAACCGAAGGTGATAATTTTCAGCATTCAGCAGAAAATGATTCCGCAAGACCGGTATATAAGACAAATAAAGGCAGAGTTGTATATGGCGGCGGCGGTATTACTCCGGATTATATAACCAAAAA
>CAYYJL010000225.1:0-5140 GCA_964472245.1 uncultured Ignavibacteriaceae bacterium
TATCAGCTGAACAGCAGATACACCAATTTCATACCCGTAGGAGATGGAGGATTTGCTGAGCTGGCTCCAGGAGGACGGTGGTTTTAAAAGTCCGTTGGTTTCCGAAGGCAGCATAATATTGGTTTTATTGCCAAATCCCAGCTTGCGTATATCATCATAAAATTGTTCATTGCTCAAACGGCTTACCAATTTAATGGTGCCTATATTGCTGGATTGCGCCAATACATCCTGAACAGAAAGACTTGCATGTTTATGGTTATCCCGGATGGTAATTCCTCTCACCGGGCTGTATACACCATTTTCAGTTCCAATAACTTCGTTTAAATCAGTAACGGCGTTATGTTCTATTAAAGATGCAAATGTAAAAGATTTGAACGTACTGCCCGGTTCATAAACATCGGTAACAGCTCCGTTTTTTCTGCTCTGATTTTCCTGCAGGGTAAACTGATTCGGGTCATAAGGAGAGGAGTGATAAAAACCAAGTATTTCACCATTCTGGGGATTCATCACAATAACTGAGCCGCGCAGATTGGTATTTGTGCTGCCCGCCATTACTTCTTCTACAACGGTCTGCACACCATGCTCTATAGTAAGTATTACATTATTCCCACGGACCGGTTTAACGGTTGCTTCTTCGATAATTTCAATCGTTGTCCCGGTTCTGTTTTTTTCAACAGTTTGCAGGCCGGAAACCCCTGCCAAATGATTCTCAAATGCATATTCAACACCATTTAACCCTTTAAGGGATTTACTGTTAACATACCCCAGGACATGAGATGCAAACGAACCATAGGTATATATCCTTGTAGGTTCATAACGGAAATTAAGATAACTCATCTGCAGTTCCCTCAACTGCAGAACTTTTTCACCCGTAATTTTTTTACCAATTACAATTTCCTGCTTCCCGTTATTCATTTTTTTACGGTAAGTGGAAACCGGCACTCCTGTTACGGCAGATATCCGTTTCAGGCAGCTGTTAACAATCCGGTCGTTAAGATTTCTGTAATTAAAAATGATGGTATAGTCAGAACTGTTGTAGGCAAGCAGGTTGTTATCTTTATCATATATATTACCCCGCTCCGGCATAACCGGTACAGTGCCGAATTGCTGGCTCTGTGCCTGGAATAAATATGACTCATGCTGAAGAACCTGCAGTTTGAACAACGCGGCAATAATCCAGATACAAAGCAGAGCCATGCCGGCTATTGCTATCCGGTATTTTATTGTTTCCTGAGAAACGTGATTCTGTCTGTCTTCTGCGTCGTTCATTATTTTATTGTCAGTATCTTTGTCGTATCTGTATTCTTAACCATTCCTAATTCTCTTACTGCAAACGGTACAATGGAGTCTTCCAGAGTACTGGTTTGGTAGGTGCCGGTAAGTGATAAGTTCCGGCTTTTTTCAATCTTGATAGCTTCTTCCAGCTTTATAGAGTCTGCTTTTGCAGTTTCCAGCATTCTTGCCACAACCGCAGTTACCAGCAGCAGGATAATCACCAGAACTAAAGTAAAAACAGAGTTTAACCTCAGCGTTTTACTCATACAGTCTTTCAGCGCAGCGCAGCTTTGCACTTCTTGCGCGGTAGTTTCCGGAAACTTCCTCCTCAGAGGGTTCAACAGCTTTTCTGGTTATGAGTTTAAGCCGTGCCTTTTTTCCGCAAACGCAAACCGGAAATGATGGCGGGCATATACATCCTTTCACCTCATCCCGGAAAACCTCCTTAACAATCCTGTCTTCCAGTGAGTGGTAAGAAAGCAGTACAATCCGTCCGCCGCCTGCCAGTAAATCAACAGATTTATGTAAAAAAGTTCTTAAACTGTTCAGTTCATCATTTATATATATCCGCAGGGCCTGAAAAACCCGCGAAAGTGTTTTCGTCAGGTAATTGGGCGGCGTAATTTTGCTGATGACTGAAACTAAATCACCCGTCTCTCTGATAACAGTGTTCCTTCTGAAACTGTCTATCTCACGGGCAATTCTCCTTGAGTTTTTTTCCTCTCCGTATTGATACAATACATTGGCAATCTCATCGGATCCGGCAGAATTCAAAAAATCTGCTGCGGTCATCGCGAGTGTTTTATCCATCCGAAGGTCAAGCGGGGTTTTTAATCGGTAAGAAAATCCTGCATCCGCTGAGTCCAGCTGATAAGAAGAAACGCCTAAATCTGCAAATATGCCGTTAAACTTTTCCACTCCTTCTAGTCTAGCCGCTGTATCTATTTTATTAAAATTCATATGATAACCGGCAACCCGCTTATCATATGCAAAAATCTTTCTGCAATGTTCAAAAGCAGTGTCATCCGTATCGGTAAAAATCAGCTTACCTTCCGGAGCCAGCTGCTCTAGAAACTTTTCTATATGCCCCCCAAATCCTGCCGTACCGTCAAAGTATATTCCGGCCGGATTGGTTACTAAGTGCTCTACGCTTTCCCGCAGCAGGACGGGATTATGCCTGCGTTCCATACTGCGTCTTCATGACCTTCTCTATCAGGTCATCATACGGAGTAAGAGTACTCTGCTCATATTCTTCATATATCTTTGGATCCCAAAATTCTATCTTATTAACAGTACCCATAATCAGGATATCTGTTGTTATCTTTGCATGCTCCAAAAGGAACTTCGGTACTATTATCCTGGACTGGCCATCCATCTCCTCCTCACTTGCATTGTGAGAAAAGTAACGGATTACCCTGTTTTCCTCCTGGTTAAACTCATTCAGATTCTTTAATTTTGAAACTACATTTGTTAACCATAAATCCTTAGGATAAACATCAATACACGAACTTCTTCCCCTTACCAGCACGACAGTATTATCCGCTTCGGGTGAAATCACCTTCCGGAGCTTCGAGGGTATTGCTACTCTACCCTTCGTATCTATCGTATGTCTGTACGTGCCTTGGAACATCACTCCACTTTCTGGGTATTTATGGGAATTTTCCCCACCACAAAATAACAGAAAACGGATTTCAAAGTCAAGAAATATTATAGAAAATATTATTTTCCTGCATGCAGGGATGCGGCTAAGTGGGATATTACGTTGATATGGGCAGTCCCCCGCCCCCTCACAGCGCCGGTGGGGAAATGGGGGTCATTTCGTGGTTTAAAGTGGGGAGTTTTTTGGCGGAACTAGGAGATTCTCTTCAGTTTTGCCATATAAAAACTATCAAAGCCGGTTTCTGAGGTATAAATCTGTTTCTCCTCCAATAATTCAAATTTCCCCTCATTTTTCTCCAGAAACAGTTTTATTTGATTTCCATTCTCCTGAGGAAAAATAGAGCAGGTTGCATAGACCACTATTCCCCCGGTTTTTGCCATCCCGGAATAATCCTGCAGAATCTGTGCCTGCAGCTCAATCAGGGAATTTATCCGCTCCAAACTTATTTTCCATTTTGCATCGGGATTCCGCCTGAATACTCCGGAACCGGAACACGGCACATCCAGCAATACCTTGTCAGCTGAACTTTGCAGCCGCTTGATAGATTTGGTGTTTTCTATCAGCTTTGTTTCAATAATGTCCACTCCGCCCCGTGCCGCCCGTTTTTTCAGTTCCTGCAGTTTCCAGGCAACGGTATCCATGGCCAGGATTTTCCCCTTATTTTTCATAATGGCTGCTGTTTGAAGTGCCTTGCCTCCGCCTCCCGCGCAGGCATCAATAATTCTTTCCCCCGGTTTTGGCGCCAAGAATTCCGGTATCAGCTGAGATCCGCCATCCTGCACTTCAAAATATCCCTTTTTAAAAGACTCTGTACGGAATACATCTTTTCTTTCTTTTAGTCTGATCAGTTGCAGCGGCATTCCCTTCGCCTTCAGACTCTCAGTTTCAATCTCTTCTTTTAACAGTGCTTCAACTGCTTTTTCCTTTGTCAGTTTAAGGGTGTTAACTCTCAGGTAAACATCTGCCTGGCTGTGCTGGGCTGCCATCTCCTTTTCCCACCGGTCCGGCAGACTGGTTTTGCCGTATTTGTGCAGCCACTCAGGAATTGAAAACTGTATATCAAACCTTATTCCCGTACCTGCCTTTGCTTTTTTAACCTGCTGGAGGAATGTTTTCTCAAATTCGTAATTAAGGGGATATATATCGCGGAATATCATAGAGACATGGATGAGCCGGAGGAGGGAATCCTCAGTAAAACTGTTATCCTTTATCCCTGCAGTGTGGGAATAGAGCCGCAAATTCCTGACAACATCATAGACGGTTTCTGCAACAAATTTCCGGTCCCGGCTGCCAAATTTCTTGTTTGCGCGGAAATTTTTTTCTATAGCAAGATCTGCTAACCGGTTTTCTGAAAAAATGTCATTCAGAATTGCTTTAACTGAAGTAAGGAGGTTTGGATAGAGTTTCACAAAATTTCTCAGATGTAAACTCAAAATGTACAAAAAAGGAAGCGAACCGGTGTTGGAGCGTTTCACCGGCCCGCTATCAGAGGGAGAAAATTAATTTACGGGATGCAGTTCCTTATGCCCGTTTTCTGAGACCACACTCAGCGGAAGGGCGGATTCACCGTGCTGGCTCATATCCAGCCCCAGTTCCTCCTGCTGTTTTGTCACCCGCAGAGGTGTGATTAAATCGGTAACCTTATATATTATATACGCACCGCCAAAAGTGAATATCGCAACCCCTGCTAATCCAATCAGGTGCATAAAAAATGTCTGTGTCTGGCCGTAAACCAGCCCCACATCTTTTGCAAAAATAGCAGTCGCAATCATACCAATAATTCCGCCGATTCCATGACAAGGGAAAACATCGAGAGTGTCGTCAACAGATAATCTAGACTTATACGTTACAGCATAGTTACTTATGACACTCGCCGCGATACCAATCAATATGCTCTGACCTATCGTAACGAAACCGGCCGCAGGAGTGATTGCGACCAAACCAACCACAGCTCCGATACAGGCACCCAAAGCGGAGGGTTTCCTGTCCATCACTGCATCAAAAAATATCCAGGCAAGCGCAGCCGCTGCAGAGGCAGTATTAGTAGTAGCAAAAGCAATTGCTGCTGTTGCATTAGCTGCCAGAGCCGAACCTGCATTAAAACCAAACCACCCGAACCATAACAAACCCGTGCCTAACAATACGTAAGGAATATTAGCAGGTGTATGTTTTTCATTAGCAAGATGTGAGTGCCTTCTCCCCAGG
>CAYYJL010000226.1:0-5140 GCA_964472245.1 uncultured Ignavibacteriaceae bacterium
CGGGCCGCCTGAGGCACCGGGGATATTCTGTTTTGCAGGTGTGCCGGACATTCCTCCGCCCATGCCTCCCATAGAACCACTGCTGCCGGATTCAACCTTTGTTTGAGCGGCTGAACCGGTGTTCATATTATTTGCGGATGAAACAGAAACAGGGATTAACAACTGCCGGAGCCCGTTAACATCATCACGGGAATAGGCCGAATAGCGAAGACTGATTGGATAGCGTTCCCGGCCTGAAACGAATTCACCGATACGCTCGCCGCCGATAAGTGATTCAATAATAAAGTTCAAATCACCGGTCTGCAGGCCGTATCTTCCGGCTTCCGCTTTCAGCGTAATATCCACATAATACCCGCCCAGAGATCTTTCAGCAAATGGCTGGGTTATACCGTTTACATTCTTGAGGAGTTTTTCAGCTTTGACCGCATAATAATCAAGGGTATCAAGATTAGTCCCGTATATTTTCAATCCAAGATCTGAACGCACGCCCGTAGAGAGCATATTGATACGGTTAATAATCGGCTGTGTCCAACCGTTCCGCACACCGGGCATTCTGAGCTTAGCATCAAGTTCATTGATAATATCGGTTTTTGTTATGCCGGGTCTCCACTCGTCAACCGGCTTTAGCAGAATAATGGTTTCTATCATGCTGAGCGGTGCGTTATCGGTTGCTGTTTCTGCCCTGCCTGCTTTGCCAAGAACGGATTTTACTTCCGGCACGGAAGAGATAATTTTATCCTGCAGGGTCATGATCCTTTTAATCTCCGTCACCGAAGCGTCAGGCAGGGTAACAGGCATAAAAAGGAGAGAACCTTCATCCAGTGAGGGCATGAACTCTGTACCGATACTCATATATATGGGAACGGTTATCAGCAATGCTGCAATGTTAATCATGAGTGTGGTTTTACGGAATTTAAGAACAGTCCGTAAAACTGGATTGTACAGTTTCATAAAGAAAGAAGTTACGGGATTTTCATTTTCCCGCCGGAATTTACCTCTCATCAAAAATGTCATCATCACCGGAATAAGCGTAATCGAAATCAGAGCAGATGAAATCATGACAAAGGATTTAGTGAAGGCGAGGGGAGTGAAGAGTTTCCCTTCTTGTCCCGTGAGCATAAACACAGGAACAAAGGAGATAAATATCATTAATTCTGAAAAGAAAATTGCCCGGCCGACCTGTTTTGCGGAATTAATTGATATAGATATATATTCTGCATTGGTTAAACTTCCTTTTTCGTCTAACTGTGCCGCGATATTGCGGTATGCGTTTTCCACCATAACAATGGAAGAGTCCACAATAACTCCGATAGCAAGGATGATACCCCCCAGACTCATGATGTTAGTGGTTATGTCAAACATATACATCAGTATAAAAGAAAGGAGGATGGCAACAGGAATTTCTATAAGAATTCTGACTATGCTTCTGAAATGGAGCAAAAACACTGCAACCATCAAAGAGACCGTAATGGCTGCTTCAATGAGAGCCCGCTCAAGAGTGCCGACTGCAGCAACGATTAAATCGCTCCGGTCATAGTTTATTTCAATTTTTACATCTTCCGGCAGTCCTTTTTGGATTTCCGTAAATTTTGCCTTAACGCGGTCTATAACGTTTTTTGCGTTTTCTCCGGACTGCATTACAATGATACCGCCGGTTCTTTCACCCTCACCGTTCACGTCAATAACACCGCGCCGGATTTCATTCCCGTACGATACAGAAGCAATATCGCTAATGCGGATGATTCTGCCGTCAGGTTTATTGGCTACAGTAACAGAAGATATATCCTCAATGGAAGTGAAATAGCCGCGCCCACGTATATAATATTCAGCATCCGTTAATTCCAGTATCCTGCCGCCCGTTTCTGAGTTATTGCTTTTTATTGCGTTGACTGCTTCTGCAGGAGTTACGGAATAATATTGAAGTTTTTCAGGGAACAGTGTAATCTGAAATTGTTTAACAAAACCACCGATAGTGGCAACCTCAGTCACACCTTCAACGGATGATAACCGGAGTTTAATGAACCAGTCCTGAAGAGCGCGGAGTTCCGGCAATGAACGGGAATCGCTTTCTAACGTGTACCAAAGTACATGTCCTACCCCGGTGCCATCCGGACCAAGGACAGGGTTTACGCCGGAAGGGAGCAGGTTTTGCAGAGTTGAGAGTTTTTCCAAAACACGGGTTCTTGCCTCAGTCTGTTTTTCTGACTCCTTGAATATCACAAAGATAAAAGACATCCCGGGCATAGAACTGCCGCGAATATCTTTAACTCCTGAGATGCCCTGCAAAGAGGAAATAAGGGGAAACGTGACCTGATCCTCAACAATTTCTGCTGAGCGGCCCATCCATTCCGTATAAACGATTACCTGATTTTCCGATAAATCCGGTATTGCATCAACGTTTATGTTATAGAGAGAGTATATACCGGCTGCCGCCAGTATGGTAAATATCATCAGCACAATAAACCGGTTATTTGCTGACCAATCAATTATTTTTTCAATCATGATAAAATCCTGTTAATTAAAAACGTAAAGCTCCCGCGGACTGCGGAAGTCTGTCAAAAAACGGGATTTATCTCAGATTCTGAATACCTGATGTTGGATATTGAGTGAAGGAAACGATGAAGGGGGAGAGCTATAGGAAAAATCGCATGAACCTGCGGACAATGCATCCGAGGTGATAACTTCCGGCTGGACAGCATCCATTGATGACGGAAGAGTCACAAAACCGGTCAGATTTTTGAAAGGTAAAGTCGGTTCAGTTGTGATATTGGTGATGGTACCTGAGCAGCAGGTTTCTTCTTCCGAAACAAAATTCTCTTTTACTGCGGGATTCGTCTCTTCTGAGCAGCAGGATACTTCCTGAGGTTCGGCGCAAATCTCGCACTCTGCAAAACTAACCGAACCGGTCATATCGCAATAGTGCAGGAAAACGGGGATGTTTACCGTTACTGCAAGATAAAACAATAAAAAGAGATATTTTGTAGCTTTCACATTGGTAAGATACAAAAACAGGCTGCAAGATTCAATTCAGATCCTCTTACCCTGCGCAGGCCGCTCACAAACAACACCTTAAAAATGATTTTCAGCTGTTTCGTGCATTTTCTTTTCTGAAAAAATTCTGATATTATAAGTATAGTATAATTTCATTTTTAGAGGAAATGCCGGCAGTTACCTTCCAAATAGAGAGAGACCTTAATGAGCTGAGGAGGATTGATTCTGAGATGAATGCAAACCCCATGCTCGCAGATTGTGACACAGTCACGATGCACGAGATTTATACTATTATAGAAGAAATTCTGGTTAATATCATTAATTACGGCTTTATCGGTGAGGATGAACAAAAACAACCTGACATACGTCTGAAAGCAGAGTGTGAGGGGGGGTATCTGACACTTGAGTTTACGGATAACGGAAGACCGTTTAACCCGCTATCCCGGCTGCGGAGCAAAACACAGGCAGATGAGTATAATCAGACATTTTCGGTTGGCGGCTGGGGGATAAACATGGTTCGTGATTTTGCCGAAAAAATTGATTATAAACATGAAAATGGAATTAATATTTTTACAGTAAGAAAAAAATTAAATAAGCAGGAGTAATAATGGAAATTAATGTTGAACAGGAAAATTCAGTCAGAATTATCGCGTTAGTCGGCCGGCTGGATATCATGCATGCTGAAAACTTTGAAAACACAGTAAACGAATATCTCGACGGCTTAAATGAAAGCCAGCTTTTAATTGACTGTGAACAGTTGACCTTTATCAGCAGTGCGGGATTGCGGGTGTTTATGATTGCACTCAAAAAGCTCCGTGCTAAAAACGGTAAACTTGTCCTTTCCGGATTGAGTGAAAGTAACATGAAAGTTTTTCAGATTACCGGATATGAAAAAATGTTTACCATAGCTGCAGACAGAGAAGAAGGATTATCCCTATTCTATCTTTCCTGAAAAAAAGATGGGCGGTAATTACCGTTGCCGCGGTCGTGCTGTTGCCCGTTATTCTGTTTCTGCTGCCGCCCAACCCGGATGGATTAAATTTTGTCCACCGTTTTGTTGTATCGGGTGCCGCAAAAAAATGGAAGAATTATGATGCCGGGCTTCCTAAAGAGGAGAGGGCTTTGATACATCCCGATTCCCTCACCCACAGGTTAAATTTTTATGAAAAGTTTTTTATTGCAAAAATATTTGCTATAAATCCGGTTGAACTCGGGTTTAAGGGGAAGTTTTATTCTAAAGAACTTCCGGTAGACCCTGTAAAAATCCCTAACACCATACTCACAACCGGCAAGGACACCGTTGAAACGGGTGTGCAGTATTATCCCAGGCATGCGTACAGGGATTACCTCCGCATGATGGAAAAGATGCGCAATGATTTGGGGAAACAATTATATATAGACAGTGGTTATCGTTCTCCGGGAAGGCAGGCACTGTTGTTTATCTATTATCTGGCAACCTCCTCCCATTATGTCCTCCGTGAAAATGCGAAATGGATTGCAATGCCGGGATACAGTGAGCACGGCAGTCCCATCTACACAGCGATAGATTTTATTACAGAGGACGGTATTAACGGCTTTTCCGGAGATCAAACACAACAGGATTTTGCCGGCAGGGAAGAGTACAAATGGCTTCAGGAAAATGCAAAAGAGTTTAATTTTTATCTTTCCTATCCTGAAGGCAATTCCCTGGGTGTTGCTTTTGAACCGTGGCACTGGCATTGGGAAGGTGATACCAGTATATATAATCAAGCAGGGGTTCCCCAGATTAAGTAAATTCTGGATCAGGATTTACAGGATTCAAGGATTTACAGGATTAGTTTATACGGAATGCAATACTACTGAAACGCTGAAGGCGCTGCGGCTAATTAACGGGACGGATGGCACACGGGTAACACGGATACTTCGTAACACGGATGAACACGGATCGGAAACTTACACGCAGATTGCCGCAGAAAGTACCCGAAAGTAAACGCTGAAGGCGTGACAGGATTATAGTAAAACGATACATAATAAATTCCGGAATGCCGAAGGTATGACAGAGAACTTTTCCGGAGTTAACGCAAAGGCCGCGAGGAGGTAACATTCCGTGTTGGGCCTGGATATACGATTTATTCAAATCCCACAAAATTCTAATTTGTACGCAAAGGCC
>CAYYJL010000227.1:0-4687 GCA_964472245.1 uncultured Ignavibacteriaceae bacterium
GCAGCAGCCGGAGACTCAGGTATTATTCTTTGGAGCAGTGATGCAGGAATGACCTGGACAGTATCTCAGGCCAACTCTCCTATGAAGTTTATCTCAATTACCTTTGTCAATGCATTCTATATTTACGCCGTAGTAGAAGGTGTTGGCGTATATAGAATTGACGTTAATACTGCAAACATGTACCCGTTATATATTAATGATTGGTATGCATCAATAACTGATATCTCTGTCTGGAGCACCGCATCCATGGCTATGTGCGGAACAAGGGGGCGACTGCTGAGTGCGAGGAATAACCCAAACATCCCCGTCGAACTCCTCACTTTTTCCGCTAAAAACATAGATGGTAAAATACTGCTCAATTGGAACACTGCAACTGAAACCAATAACCGCGGGTTTGAAGTTCAAAAATCAATTAACAATAAGGACTGGTTTGATATCGGCTTTGTTACAGGAAGCGGCACAGCAACCGAGGCGGCAGTATATACGTTTACGGACAACTACCCTTCCCGCGGTACTATGCACTACCGCCTCCGCCAGATTGATTATGACGGCAGGGCGGAAATTCTCCGGCAGATAGAAGTACCCTTTGAATCATCCTACGAGCTGGAACAAAACTACCCGAACCCGTTTAACCCGGCAACGGAAATATCCTATAGTATTCCCTACGCGGGAAAAGTATCAATCATTGTTTACGATGCCCTGGGCAGAGAAGTTCAAGTACTTGTTAACAAACTTCAGGAGCCGGGCAGATATGCAGTATCTTTTGACGGCAGTTCCCTGGCATCAGGTATATATTATTACAAAATTACCGCAGGAAAATACTTTGATACGAAAAAGATGATTTTGTTAAAATAATTAAGTAAATACGATCATGAAATTAAAGTATCTGCTCTCAATATTATTTTTTTCAATCAACATGCCAGCTCAGTGGTACTGGGTTAATAATATGCCTCCGCCGGTTATTGTTTCACAGTTCCAATCCCCTTCCAGTCAGGTAGTAGTGGGCAAATCTGATAAGCATATCATGGTTGTTTCAGTTGACAGCGGTTTAACCTGGAATTCTATAGAATTACCTTCACAAGAGTATCCCAGGGCAATACACTTCTTTGATAAATTGAATGGATTTATTATCTTTTTGGGTTATCAGGCTGCAAAAACAACTGATGGCGGCAATAGCTGGAGTGTCTTCCTTCCTTCTCAGAATAAACTCCTTTATGATATGACCTTTGCGGACGACTCTGTTGGGTATATACTTCTGAATGGAGGATTCATGATTAAAACCACTGATAGAGGGAACACCTGGGTGGAAAAAACAGTACCTGCGTCAGGTCTGCAAACAACCCTGCGTTTTTATACCCGAAGTATCGGGAAATATAAAGTCAACTCGACCTTTTATTACACATTAGACGGAGCAGAAACCTGGAACACAGTAGTACCGCCACCCGGGGAATCACTGCATGCTTTGGAGATTTTTCCTGATTCGGTCTTTATGGCTGCGACAAGAACTAAAGTGTATATCTCCACAAACTACGGAAGTACGTGGACCCTTAAAAACGATGTTGGTGGTAATTTCACATTTGTCTCATTTTTGTCACCCCAATCAGCTATAATCAGAAACACCTCCAACACCCTTGTTATCACAACCGATAGTGGTTCAACCTTTACGACTAAACAACTTCCACCATACAGCGGAGTCATCTCTGCGACGCTGGCAAATAGTTTAAAGAACATCATATTTGCAACTAATCAGGGTGTCGTATATACATCTCAAGATACTGGCAGTACATGGTCTGCCTTCCGGCCTCAATATAATTTCAGTTGGAATGATGTAAATTCCGCAGCCACTTTGGAAATTACAACAGTTGTAGGAAACCACGGGAGGATTTACAGGATTTTCCAGCAAAACATGTATAGCGCTGTTAGTCCGACCATGCAGAATCTTAATGCTGTATCGGCTTGGTCTACCAGCCGTGTATTAATAGCCGGTGATAACGGGACCATTCTAAGAACAATTCCCCCATCGAGTACATTTTCCCTTTCAAATTCAGGAGTAACTTCTAACCTTTACGATATATCCCTGAGTTCAACGACGGACGTGGGATATGCTGTTGGTGACAGCGGTGTGATTTTAAAAACAACTAACATGGGCGGAAATTGGCAGTCTCAAATCAGTGGGATTTCTTCAACCTTGCGTTCAGTCAAATTGATAAACGATACAATAGGATTTGCTGTGGGCAATCAAGGGGTTGTGTTAAAAACTACCAATGCTGGCTTTTCCTGGATAAGGCATGAAATAGGAACAACTGCTAATCTTAAATCTGTCTCATCCTCGGGACAGCATTTGTTAGCCGTTGGTGAAAATGGAGCATGTTTTAGGTCAAATAATCTTGGCGAAACTTGGTTCCCTTCACCAATATCCGAAACTTCTGACATAAACTCGGTTGCTCATTGGAATACAAACAGCGCCGGTTTAGTAACGGAGTCAGGTAATTTATATATAACTTCAAACAATGGTCAAAGTTGGATTTTTGAACGCTCATTCCCGCAAATGGGGCTGACAAATATCTCTTACTATAACAGTTATATTGCTAACATCTCACTCAGAAACGGCTATATGCTTAGAAGAACTGCAGTCGTTCCGGTTGAATTAGCAAGTTTTTCTGTGCGGATTATGGATAAAAGCGTTCTTTTGGAATGGCAAACCGCAACAGAATTGAATAATAGAGGTTTTGAAATACAAAAATCAATAAATAATACCGATTGGGTGACTATTGCCTTTGTACCTGGCAGGGGAACCGCCACGTCCCCTTCTGATTATGACTATTTGGATACCTATGTTGAGCCCGGAATATTGTATTACAGACTTCTGCAAATTGACTATGATGGTACACAAAAAATTTACGACGCTGCAACAGTTGTTTTTGAACCTGATTTTTCTTTAGCTCAAAATTTCCCGAATCCGTTTAATCCTGAGACCACTATTGAGTACACACTTCCTGAAAGCACAAATATATCCTTAACTCTTTACGATATACTTGGCAATCAAGTAAAAGTGCTGGATTCCGGAACTAAAAATGCGGGGAAACATTACTACACATTAAAAAGCGATGGGCTTGCTTCAGGAGTTTACTACTATAGACTGCTTGCGGGAGAAATTTCCATTGTAAGGAAACTGATGGTGACAAAATGAAAATGAAACAATGTAATCAGAGAAAGGTATTATTACTGGCTCTAATTTTCGGAACAGGAAACTATTTGTCCGGTCAGTCCTTCACGCAGATATTTCCTTACCTCATACCGCCTAAAATAAATTCAGTTTTTGCCTTAAGTTCAGAAACCGCAGTTGCCGGCGGCAGCGGAAGTACAATTATTAAAACAACGAATGCGGGCATTTCATGGTTTAAGATTTCGGGGGTTTCCGGTAATAATACAATTAACGATATTCTGTTCATTGATTCATTTAAAGGATATGCTGCTGCCGACGGTTCAACAATATATATAACGATAGATGGGGGAAATACCTGGTCAGCAAAATTAGTACCGGTTTCTAACCAGAGACTGATTAAGATTGCCTCAGCGGGTTCACAGACCATTTTTGTTTCAACAGCATCAGGCGGCGTGT
The DNA here is from genome assembly GCA_964472245.1 of uncultured Ignavibacteriaceae bacterium. GTDB lineage: Bacteria > Bacteroidota > Ignavibacteria > Ignavibacteriales > Ignavibacteriaceae > H2-BAC3. The sequence continues at coordinate 3,623 of CAYYJL010000227.1, forward strand.
ACAGATCCTTTAATGGCGGCAATAGCTGGGAACTTGCCGAAATACCTGTTGACAACTCTTTGGAAAGTATCAGTTTTTATAATGAAACGCACGGTATTATAGTTACCGGTGCCGGGGAAACATACACTACATCAGATGGCGGAGATTCATGGTTTCTAAAACCCATTGGCCGCAACATAAAACTTCGGGATGTTGTACTAACAGACCAAAATAAAATTATTGCTATCGGAGATTCCGGTACAATTGCACTCTCTTTCAATTTTGGAAATGACTGGGTTTTTTCAAATTTTCAGCAGAATACAAATTTGCTTAAACTCCACATTTCTGATTGGGGATATATGTTTATTATTGATGAGACAGGAAAGGTTTATCGCTCTGCCGATGAAGGCATTACATGGAATCTGGTTGCAACACCATCGCAAATGAAAATCGCTTCAATCCATACTGGACCTTCCGGTTCAATCTATCTGGGTGGTTTATTAGGTCAGTTAGCAGTAAAGAATTCCCTCAATGACTGGAATTTTTATGAATATCTCCGTCCGGGTGATATACATGCGGTATCATGTTCCAGCTATGATAATGCTTATGTAGCAGCTGACAGCGGATTTATTTACTTCTTGTCTTATGTATATACTTCATATTCAGTCATTACACCAACACGGGAGAATTTATATGCCATACAAGCCAAGGGTGATTCAGCAGTTTGGGCTGTAGGGAGCAATGGTGCTGTTATCAGAAAACATCCAACCGCCCATACATATTCTGCTCAGCAATCCGGTGTAACCACAGACCTGCGCAGCATCTACGTCATAAATAAAAATTCAGCCATATCCGTTGGAGATTCAGGAACGGTCATCAGAACTACCGATGGTGGTCTGACATGGCTCAGAGGCAATTCGACAACAACAAAGCACTTGACATCTGTTAAGTTTTTTAATGATACTGTTGGTATTGCGGTAGGTGAAAACGGGATAATCCTGCGAAGTTCTAATCTAGGTGCTGATTGGATACAAGTTCCTTCCCCGGTTACAACAAAACTCAGGAGCATTACTCTGAGAAATTATC
>CAYYJL010000227.1:4715-5125 GCA_964472245.1 uncultured Ignavibacteriaceae bacterium
GCAGCAGCCGGAGACTCAGGTATTATTCTTTGGAGCAGTGATGCAGGAATGACCTGGACAGTATCTCAGGCCAACTCTCCTATGAAGTTTATCTCAATTACCTTTGTCAATGCATTCTATATTTACGCCGTAGTAGAAGGTGTTGGCGTATATAGAATTGACGTTAATACTGCAAACATGTACCCGTTATATATTAATGATTGGTATGCATCAATAACTGATATCTCTGTCTGGAGCACCGCATCCATGGCTATGTGCGGAACAAGGGGGCGACTGCTGAGTGCGAGGAATAACCCAAACATCCCCGTCGAACTCCTCACTTTTTCCGCTAAAAACATAGATGGTAAAATACTGCTCAATTGGAACACTGCAACTGAAACCAATAACCGCGGGTTTGAAGTTCAAAAATC
>CAYYJL010000228.1:0-5118 GCA_964472245.1 uncultured Ignavibacteriaceae bacterium
TAGCCCGAAGCGGTCAGCATGTACTTGCTTCCGGACTGCTTTATATATCCTTCAGTGATAAACTTACCCATGGTTTCTTCCCTTATTTGCATTGCTTCGGCACCAAACAAGTGAACCAGCTCTGTCCTTTCCAGTCCTGAAGAGCGGAGCGCAAGCATTACATATTCTTCCTCCATCTGAGCAAGACTCAACTGCTCTGACCCGGCTGTTGGATTCCCTTTTGTTTTCACAGCATCTATATAAAGTTTTAAACTTGATATATTCCACCACCGTTTCCCTAAGGCAAATGAGTGTGCTGAGGTTCCGAATCCAAGATAGTCCTTGTAATTCCAGTATATAATATTGTGCCGGCACTCATAACCGGGTTTGGCAAAGTTGGATACCTCATACTGATGAAATCCCCGCTTCAGCATATAATCAATGGTGAACTCGTATAAATCCGCATCATGATCCTCTTCATTCAGAACCACCTTATGATCAAGCACCATTTTATTCAGAATAGTCCCCCGCTCAAGTATTAAACTGTAGGTGCTCAGATGTGTCAGCGGCAGCTGCATTGCGGTATCAAGATTTTCCTGCCACATCGCTTTGGTCTGCCCCGGCAGATTAAATATTAAATCTGCACTGATATTCTCAAAACCCGCCTCCGCAGCATCATGTACGGTGCGGATAGCTGTTTGGGCATCATGAATGCGCGTCATAAATTCAAGCTCTTTTGCATGAAAGGACTGAATGCCGATGCTGATTCTGTTGATGCCGGCTGCACGGAACTCCTTCAGCTTTTCAAGATTCACCGTGCCCGGATTAGTTTCCATGGTAATTTCCGCATCACCAGTAAACCGGAAATTACTATGCAGTTCATGAAGAATGCTCTTCAGATAATCCGGCTCCATTAAAGAGGGAGTCCCCCCGCCGAAAAAGATGGTGCTGAAAAGATGGGATTCACCGAACTGCTTTCCGTATTTCCTGATTTCACTGAACAGCGCTGCGGGGTAGGAGGAAATATTATCTTCGGTTATAATGGAATAAAAATCACAATAGATACACTTGTGGTCACAGAAAGGAATGTGTATATAAATGCCCCCCTCTTTCGGGGTTAAACCGCTTGTTGGGCCGCTCATATCAGACAAAACTGTTGAGTGCTTCAACAACGCGGTATATATCATCCTTCGTCTGGCAGAATGATACCGGCAGACTCAGCGTTGTTGCATGAATTTCCTCGGAAACCGGATAGCTCCCCGATAAAATTCCTTTCATGGCTTTTTGATGATGCGGCGGAACAGGGTAATGTATTTCAGTCTTGATTCCCTTTTCCAGCAGATATGCACGCAGTTTATCCCTTTTGGCATGACGGATATTATATATATGGAATACATCATAATATTCCGGATCCCTCACCGGTTTAATAAACTCATCTGATAGGTTTTCATGATAAAGTGCAGCAAGTTCTCTTTTGTGGTTTGTTATGCGTTCAAGATGTTTCAGCTTCACCGATAAGAACCCCGCCTGCATTTCATCAAGGCGGGAATTATACCCTGCCACTTCATTATAGTACTTTATATCACTGCCGTAATTTCTCAGCCGCCGGACTGCCAAAGCAAGGTCATCATCGTCGGTAAGAATTGCTCCGGCATCACCCAGTGCGCCAAGATTTTTTGTGGGATAAAAACTGAAGGCACCGTACTCGCCGAATGTACCGCTGAGTCTCCCTGATTGTGAGGCATCGTGGGATTGTGCACAATCTTCAATCAGCTTAAACCCGTACTTATCTTTTAATGCCAAAATACTCTTCATGTCACAGCATTTGCCGTACAGATGCACCGGCAGCACAGCTGCGGTTCTGGGCGTTATTCTCTTTTCTATTTCTTCAGGAGATATATTATATGTCCGTATATCCGGTTCAGCCAGTACCGGCACTAAACCCGCCTGCAGCACCGCAAGAATTGTTGCGATATAGGTATTGGAAGGGACGATAACTTCAGAGCCCTCCTTAAATCCGAATGCTTTAAGCGCAAGCAGCATGGCATCAAGTCCGGAGTTAACACCGATACAGTACTGTACACTGTGGCGCCCTGCATACTCCTCTTCAAATTTTTTAACATTTCCCCCAAGTATATACCATCCGCTGTTCAGCGTGGCGGAAAAAGAACTCTGCATCTCCTCAAAAAAGGGAGCATTCAGTTTCGCCAGATTTTCATACTCAATCATCATATCCTTCATATACATAGTCATCCGGGTCAAACGGAGTTGAAGCCAGCACCAGCAGAACAGCATCGGGAGTAAAATGATGCATGGTATGCCAGTCCTTTTCTTCCAAAATCAGGCATTTTTGCGGGTGGTTTAAAAGAAAATCTTCCTTCTTTTCACCGTCATTGTTGGATACAATGCAGGAGCCGTGAATGCAGATAGCCGCCTGAATTGTTTTCTTGTGCCTGTGCCCGCCGCGGACGGTATCATCAACACCATAGATATAAAATATCCTTTTGATATCAAAAGGAATCTCTTTTTCAATAACCGTCAGGTTGCCCCGCTGGTCTGAATGCGTTTTCAGATTGATTATATATGCCATCAGGTTAAAAATTCTTTTAATGAATAAATATGATACACGCCCTTTATTTTCCGGTAGAGTGAAACTAAAGTATCTTTAAGCCCCGCCGGTGCAGGTCTTATACCGTTGCCGTCCATACCGGGAAATTCCTTTTGCAGTCTCCTGCTCATCTCCATAAGTTTTGCTGTATACGGCTTGTAAAAACTCTCCAGGACATCCTGCGTCAGCGTTCTTCTCCCAAGCTCCACATACCCGCCGCTGAAAAATTTTAAATAATGAAAGTGATAAAAGATAACATCAAACGTTTTACCGGTTGCAATTTCTCTGCCGGTAAATTTTTCAGAGTCCTTCGTGAACTCATACTGCTGAACATTCCAGGCCGCCAGTCCGCCGCCAAGATGCTGCAGTTCATGTACTCCGTTAAACCGTGTCGTCCAGTCTTCAAGATACAACTGATCACCAAACTTGCCGTCTTCATACCGTGCATAACACCATTCAAGGCAGCGCTCCCGCCACCACTCAAGCGCTTCCCTTCCGTTTTTATCGTTGCGGAACGTAACAAACTGAACGCAGTATTTTCCGCTCTTGACTGCCTTGTTATACTGCGGGGAATAGCGGTGTTCCGTTATTAACACTGATTTATCCCCCAACTCATCAAAAATAATATCGGGTTTATAATAGAAATATAAATCAGCATCCAGATAGGTACACTGATCCAGGTTAAAAGTATTCAGGCAGTACAGTATTGTGGAAGAAGTACAGGTCCAGCAATACTCAGCAACTGATCGTGACGGTTTAACCCTTTTCAGTTCATTATCTTCAAACTCAGCCAGAGTTATAACGGTGGTTCTTTCCGGCTTCAGCCGGTTCAGCACTTTGGCACAGGTATCATCAAAGGCAAATATATAAAGATGAAAATCTGTACCGGTTTTCACCAGGGACTCATGCAGGGCTAGACCGCGCGTAAGATAGTTGCTGTCAAACAGGGTGCAGAAATTATACATCATGTTACGGTTAAATCCGGCAAACTGTTTTATTATTAATCATAATTGAACATCATTCCGGAGCTTTGAACTTCCTTGCATCTTTAATCAAAAAAAACTGTCATAGAAAGATACTTCAGTACCGTTCCTTTGCCAAAAGGGAACGGCAATTTGCCCCTCTTTAAGAGGATTTATGGTTAAAAAACACATATTAATTGACACTTTTTTATTAATTTTTAGTCTTGTTTCTCTAAAGAGCAGTTTGTAATTTTAATTAGCTAATGACCTACTTCTTTTGTCGAAAGGGCAGAATTCTTAAATGTTGCAGCTTCTGGTAATAATCGTTCTCGCGTACCTGGTTGGTTCCATTCCGACCGGTATCTTAGTCAGCCGTTATGTTAAAGGTATTGATATACGCGAACATGGCAGCGGAAACATGGGCGGAACCAACGCATTCCGTGTTCTAGGATGGAAATACGGTCTCCTTGTTCTGCTCCTGGATGCACTCAAAGGAGTGGCGGCAGTGGTGTTCATCGCCCGCCTCCCCATCAGTACCATACCGTTCACCAATGCAACCCCGTTTGATGACTTCACCCTTATCCAGCTTATTGCAGGCGTGGCAGCAATGCTTGGCCATGTGTGGACAGTATTTGCCGGTTTTAAAGGGGGAAAAGGTGTTGCTACAGGAATCGGTATTATGGCCGTCCTCACCACGGTAGACCTGCTCATTGGCATCGGTCTTTTTATTATCATTGTATATTTTTCCAGATACGTTTCGCTCGGTTCCATGATTGGTGCTTTGACTGTTCCTCTTGCACTCATCGTAAGGGCTAATGTTTTTCACGTGGATATTCCGGGATACTGGACTTTGCTCCCGTTCCTGATCTGCATGGCTGTTTTTGTGGTGTACACGCACCGTAAAAATATTGCCCGGCTGCTTAAAGGCACAGAAAATAAAATTTCCTTTTCCGGCAGTTCGGCAGGTAAATGAAAGCTGCAGTACTCGGAGCAGGTGCCTGGGGAACCACACTTGCTTTAGTTCTTCAGGAAAATAATCACGAGGTGACTCTTTGGGAGTATAAGTCTGCCTATGCAGACATACTCCGGAATCAGAGACTCAATCCGGATTATCTCCCCGGGATAGAGATACCTCCCCAAATGGCCATTACTGATAATCTGGAAGAGGCGACAACAGATAAGGAGCTGATTGTCCTTGCTGTGCCCTCTCAGTTCCTCCGCAGTGTAATGGTAAAAATCCCCTTTAACCGAATCAGAAATTCATACCTGGTCAGTGTATCCAAAGGAATTGAAAAAGGCACGCTGCTCACCATGTCCCAGATGCTGAAGGAAGTTTATCCGGAACTCAGTCCGGGTCACATCGGTGTTTTATCCGGTCCTTCACATGCAGAGGAAGTATCAAGAAAAATACCCACGACGGTTGTTACCGCTTCCTCTGATAAGGAAATCTCCAAGATTATACAATGTGCTTTTGTCACTCCCTACTTTCGTGTATATAACACAACGGATATACTCGGCGTTGAACTTGGCGGGGCATTTAAGAATGTCATTGCGATCGGAGCTGGTATA
>CAYYJL010000229.1:0-3249 GCA_964472245.1 uncultured Ignavibacteriaceae bacterium
AATTAGTGAACGAACCCCTTAGTGCCGGTATTCACAAAAGGACTTTCTCAGCGGCAGAACTTTCATCCGGCATATATTTTTACCGGTTAACCTCCGGCACGCAGACTATTGTTAAAAAATTGGTGGTCACCAAATAAGTATATAAACACGAAGTTCACCATAAAACAGCGAACCACAAAGGTGAATACATTCCAGCCCGTAGCTTCAGCTATGGGCGGATTTTTCGAACAGTATATATAACCACAGAGTTCTCAGAAAATTCACAGAGCCCGCAGAGGGGGATAAAATACATCCCATAGCTTCAGCTATGGGGCGGATAAAGCACAAATACGCACACCAACCTTCGCGTTTACTCCGGAAAAGTTTCCCGCAGAACCAGGAGATTTACGCAGAAGTGATATATACGATCTCCGATCCGCCAAAATCCGCGTTGTATCAGTGTCATCCGCGTGCCATTGGTTTTGTCGGTGGTAAGGAAATACTGTCACTCCGTTGGAGTTTTATTTATAAGGGTTCCCCTTGCTTTCTATAATCCTGTCAATCCTCCGGATTTTCTTCAACCAAAAAGGATTTTAACGCCAAGACGCAAGGAATAAAAAATTAAATGTATATAGCCCCCTCCTTCTTTGCGCCCTTTGCGTCCAAACCATTACCTACGCAAGGACGCTATAAAATATAATATTAAAAATATGGAAGGCTTGAACCCTTTGCGCCTTTGCGTTAACTCCGGAAAAGCATTGTTTTGCATGGATCTCCTGTCCATCCTGCAAATCATGTAATCGTGTTTAATCCTGCAATTCCTAAAATCCTGTAAATCCTGATTCAGATAATCTCACCAAATCCTCCCATTCATCCTCAAGAGTACCCCGGTACTGCATCACTCCCGCTCGGTTATACCAGTACAACGCATTAAACTCATCTCCCTCTTTTCTGTGCAAATAAGCATGCACCCTTGCCGCTTCCCTTGTGGATATATCCTGCGCTATCGTATGTGCCTTATTCCAATCCCCTTTGTAATCATACCATAAAGCACGGAGAAGCGGATTGTTAATTTTTTCCAGTTCCGCTTCCCCGGATATACTCTTTAATTCATCAGCTGTCACAGCAGTATATATAAACCCTTAGTCAGTATTTTCCTTACCGCAGCCGTTCAGCTTCAGCGTACCCATGCTCACTTCTCCTTTATAATCCCAAACCAGCTCGGACATGCCGTCAGAGCATTCTCCTTCTGTTAAAGTGATCACCACATTCCGCTTTTTGCTGTCAACTGTTTTCCATGTCATAGTGATACCGTTAATCTCCGGTTTATTGTACGGCCACATCTCTTCCTCTGCGGGAGTCATAAACTTAATAGTTTTATTTTCTATAACCACAGCCCAAAATGGTTCCGTACCAACAAGGCGGTAGCTTATCTTTTCCGGATCGTTTACCCATACCAAAGCGTTCCCCTGCAGCTGGTATTCATATATACGGCTGTCTGCGGATTTTCCGTCTGTAACTTCCAGCTCTATAGTTACTGAATCTGTGGTCATACCTATGACTTCCAGATTTTCTGCCACCAACGCAGCAGTAATCTGAAACGGCTTACCTCCGCTATCCGCCATGACGATTAGGTCATAACAATATCCTTCTTTTGTACCTGTTCTCACCAGCACCAGACCCTCAGGTTTTTCGTCCCCGGTAACATCCAAAACCGATGCTGCCCTTATCTCATACATATTTCCATCCCCCGGCTCGGCTTTTCCATCCTTAAATGCAACGCTCTTTTGGTCAGTCATAACCAATACGGAGTTCATCAGGGATGCGTCCGTTAACCCATCTACAGGGGCTTCATCCTCTTTAATACATCCACCCAAAAGCACTGAAAGCACAAACAGCAGGCCAAAGAGCGGATAGTTTTTTCTTATATAATTCATCTTTCATCCTTAATATTTTAATGACAAAATGTATCTTACAACGGCAATTTTTGGAAAAATAACCAAACCCTAATCTATTAAAAATAGAGCGGGAATCGCGTATTTCCCGGTTAAAAAGTAAGGATATTTCCCCTTCGGAACAAATTCCGCCGCCGGGAACCGGTTACCCGCATTAAGAAAAAAATTGCACTTGACTTTATACCCCTGTTTATCAAACTTTGTAGGCAATATTTATGAGATTATTTTCTATGATCAAGAGACTTTTTCTGGCTGTTCTCATTATGGGCGGATTCACCTCCGCGCAGACGGTGTTCAGCAAATATGCCGGCGAATTTATGGCAATCGGGGTTGGGGGCAGACCGCTCGGCATGGGCGGCGCGTATACGGCTATCGCTTCTGATGTGACGGCTGCTTACTACAATCCGGCCGGCCTGGCTAATCTTAACTATCCGCAGATTTCTCTCATGCATGATGAGCGATACGGCAACCTGGTTAATTATAACTATGCTGCTTTTGCCATGCCATACGGAACCGATTACTCCTTTGGTATCAGTCTTATGCGGCTTGGTGTGGATGGAATTCCGGATACAAGAAACGCACTGATTGACCGCTCAACCGGACAGGTTATATACGATATTAACTCCCCCTCTGCAAAGATTGACCCGTCACTGGTTAAAGAGTTCAGCAATCAGGACTGGGCGATATATCTGACCGGTGCAAAACGGCAGGCAGATAATTTGTATCTCGGCGTTAATATGAAGGTTATATATAGAAAGATTGCCGAGTACTCCGCAACAGGCATCGGCTTTGATGCTGCTGCACTTTACTTCCCTATGGAAGGACTTGCACTCGGGGCAAACCTGCAGGATGTTACAACCACCTTAGTCGGCTGGAGCACAGGCAGAAATGAATTAATAACTCCCACACTTAAACTGGGAGCCGCATACGCTCTGGAAGTATTCAATCTTAAGTTTACCCCCGCTGTGGATTTTGATGTCCGTTTTGAAAACAGACAGTATGCTTCCGGATTTAATGTCGGACCGGTTTCATTTGACCCCCACTTCGGCGGTGAATTGAACTATAATAATATTTTTGCAATCCGCGGCGGTTATAACGATGTTAAGCAGTTTACTATGGGTGCAGGTGTAAAACTCCCCAAGTTGAACATTGATTATTCATTCGCCCGTTTTAATATGTCTGAAGAAGACCGGCTTCCGGATACACACCGCATATCCATCATCCTCACACTTGAGGAAGCACGGTTCCTGCGCAAGACCGCAGAATAAATAATTTAGCGTAAAAATCGAACCCACTATTGCTCCGATAAAAGCCG
>CAYYJL010000229.1:3259-5115 GCA_964472245.1 uncultured Ignavibacteriaceae bacterium
AAAATGCAAAAACCCCGCCGTATCACTACTGCGGGGTTTTTTGTTTTAAAGAAGCGTAGAATATATATCGGGGGAGCACCCTAATATATACTACTGGTCCTTATCCTTTATAGTTAATGGAAGCCAGCCCGTTAAAGCGTGCTGTATCACCAAGCTCTTCTTCTATGCGGAGCAGCTGATTATACTTTGCAATACGGTCTGTTCTGCTTGCTGAACCGGTTTTAATCTGTCCGGCATTGGTTGCAACGGCTATATCAGCAATGGTGGTATCTTCAGTTTCACCTGAACGGTGGCTGATAACTGCTGTATATCCTGCATTCTTTGCCATTTCAATTGAGTCTAATGTTTCTGTCAGCGTACCAATCTGATTTACCTTTACCAGAATTGAGTTCGCAATTCCTTTTTCTATACCCATGGAAAGACGCTTAGTATTAGTAACAAACAAATCGTCACCAACCAACTGAATCTTTGAACCTACTTTTTCAGTCATCATCTTCCAGCCGTCCCAGTCATCTTCTGCAAGTCCGTCTTCAATGGAAATAATGGGATATTTGCTGACCCAGTTTGCCCAGTATTCAACCATCTTTTCTGAAGAGATTTCAGATTTATCCGATTTAAAGAACTGATAGGTGCCTTTTTCTTTCTGGTACATCTCGCTGCTTGCAGGGTCAAGAGCAATATATATATCCTTGCCCGGTCCATATCCTGCTTTGGTTATTGCTTCCAGAATTACTTCAATGGCTTCTTCGTTGGATTTTAAGTTAGGCGCAAAACCACCCTCATCACCAACCGCGGTGCTGTATCCCTTTTTCTTTAATACACTTTTCAGATTATGAAATACTTCGGTACCCATACGCAGGGAGTCTGCAAATGTTTTTGCTCCCGTAGGCATAATCATAAACTCCTGAAAGTCCACATTGTTATCTGCGTGGCTTCCGCCGTTAATGATATTCATCATAGGGGTCGGCAGAACTTTTGCATTAACGCCGCCGATATATCTATATAACGGAATCTCCAGAGCAGCTGCAGCCGCTTTTGCAACAGCAAGGGAAACTCCCAGTATTGCATTTGCTCCAAAACGTGATTTGTTTGGTGTGCCGTCCAGCTGAATCAGGAGGGAATCAATCCCGGTCTGGTCCAGGGCATCCTCATCCAAAAGATTATCTGCTATATCGTTATTTACAAAATCAACTGCCTGAAGCACTCCCTTGCCAAGGTAGCGTTTTTTATCGCCGTCCCGTAACTCAGTTGCTTCATGCTCTCCCGTGGAAGCGCCGCTGGGTACAGCCGCCCTGCCGTATGCGCCGGACTCTAATATTACCTCTGCTTCAAGTGTCGGATTTCCTCTTGAATCTAATATCTCTCTTGCTTTTATATCTACTATTGCGGTCATTGTATCTCCTGTTAATCAAAGTTATTTTCATTTACATCCGTAAAATTAGCAAATTCCCGTGAGAGTTTACCGTTTGACAAATAACAAGGGCAATTGATGTCGATTTTGTAAAATAACAAGGGTAATTTTCATCAATTTTGACAAATAATAAGGGTAATTTTAACCTGTTTTTGTAAAATAATAAGGGCAATTGATGTCGGCGGCCAAAATAGGCCCCTTTTTGCTCATTTTCACACATTTTAAAGCCCCCAATCACCCCAAATTACCCTTGTTGGATTTACCCATATCTCTTGCGGGAATAGCCCATGTTCCTTTTGTTTACCCGGGGATTTCTCATGCAAAGACGTAAGGGAGAAAACACCATATATGAATATTCCCCTTCTTTGTGTCTTTGCGTCCTAACCAGGATATACGCATTGGCGCTGCAAAATATGAATTCATCAATATCGCAATGTCATTAACC
>CAYYJL010000230.1:0-5114 GCA_964472245.1 uncultured Ignavibacteriaceae bacterium
AATTATGTGATGATCCGGCAGCATAATTGTTAAGAAGTGTGCATATATATAAGATTTTTCAATGATACGAGCCGTTATCGGCCGGTATCAGGCAATCCGGTACTGTTTTACCGTTATTGTGTTGAGAGTGCTCTTTCAATCTTTATGCTTAATTCTTCCGCAGTTATCCCCTCCAGATGCAGTTTGTTGTTTTTGACGGTTACTGCTACCGGGTCTGCATTATCATTGGTAACCAATGTATATGCAAGGCGGTTGCGGTCATTTGCAACGGGAATGTATTCTGCAAATGATTCTATGAGAGAATAAATTTTCTTTTCTTTTGATTCCGGGTCAGCCGGTTTTACTGATGGTGCTGATAGTGTGGACATGATTTTTTCTCTTTTTTTTCGTTTATATATAAACACGAAATACCATTTTTGCTTAAGATATTATTTTATACCCGGCAGCACAATCGCCTGCCGATATACGAGATAATATGGTTAATTTCTTATGCAGTAATTAATTAACCGTTAGGTCAACTTAACAAAATTATCTTCAAGTTTTACGTTAAAGTTTATATCTGCTTTGAGTGCCTTAAATACCTTAAGGATTGTGTCAATGGTTGCACTGTTGGCAGAACTTTCCAGCTTGGAAATTTGCGCCTTTCGGACACCAACAAGCCGCCCCAGTTCCTCCTGCGTGAGGTTGCGCTCTTGTCTGGCTGTTTTTATCATTCGCCCTAAAATATCCATGCGGAGCTCGTACTCATACTCCTCACGAGCTTTTGTGCCCGGCTTCCCCACGTACTTGTCTTTCATCTCAGCAAGCGAATATACTTTGATTCTTTTTTCCGGCATATTAATACTTTATCACTCCTTATACCAAACTTTGGGCTGCAACTAGCGTTGTTTCCTTATGGTCCTTTTATTTCATTAAAAATACGATTCTTTTTTGCAAAGAGAAACAGCTCTTTCCGATACCCCCCTTATTTCTTCTCCTTCATACTCACTGAGATTCGCTTTCTCGTAATATCTAAGGAGATAATCCGCACATCAATAATATCCCCCACACTCAGAACCTCGGAGGGATTTTTAATAAACTTATCTGCAATTTCTGAGATATGCAGCAGCGCATCCTGCTTAACCCCTATATCCACAAACGCACCAAAATCCACCACGTTCCGCACTGTCCCCTTCAGCTTCATATCCTCTTTCAGGTCTTCCATTTTAAGCACATCACTGCGCAGAATCGGCTTTGGCATATCCTCACGCGGGTCACGTCCCGGCTTTTTCAGGTTTTCTATAATATCCTTCAAAGTCGGCTCACCAATGCCCAGCTCCTTTGCGGTTTTTTGTAATCCCTTTTTGCTGATGTAAAAATCCAGCAGCGGACCCGCCTCCTTCAGCTTTTCCTTCCCAATGGAAAACATACTCAACAGCTTATCCGTTGCATCATATGTTTCAGGATGAATAAACGTATTGTCAAATGGATTCTCTCCGTTTGGTATCCGTAAAAATCCCGCAGACTGCTCAAATGCTTTTTCTCCCAGTCCGGTTACCTCTAACAGATCACCCCGCTTCTTAAAGCCCCCCTTTTTCTCGCGGTGCTTCACAATATTTTCTGCGGTCCGTTTATTTAATCCGGATACATACGTCAGCAGCGATGCCGATGCTGTATTCACATCCACGCCCACATAGTTCACGCAGCTTTCCACCACATCATCTAATTTTTTGGAAAGCAGCCGCTGATCCACATCATGCTGATATAATCCCACGCCGATGGATTTCGGGTCAATCTTCACAAGTTCTGCAAGCGGGTCATGCACTCTCCGCGCGATGGATATATTACCCCGCTGGCTTGCTTCCAAATCGGGGAACTCCTTCTTTGCGGTCTCGGATGCGGAATATACCGATGCACCCGCTTCATTCACAATAAGATAACTGCATTCCAGGGAATTGTTTTTTATAATACCTGCAACCAGCACTTCAGTCTCGCGGCTTGCAGTTCCGTTGCCGATTGCCACAACATTCACGCGGTACTTTTTTATCATGTGTATTATAATCGCTTCGGACTCTGCCATTTTGTTCTTTGGCTCGTGCGGATATATAGTGGCACCCTCTAAGTATTTTCCTGTCCTGTCAATCACAGCAACCTTACAGCCGGATACATAGCCCGGATCTATACCCATAATAATTTTATCGGAAAACGGCGGCTGAAGTAAAAGCTGCCGCAGATTTCCCGCAAATATTTCTATTGCATGAAGGTCTGCCGATTCGGAAAGCATATTCCTGATTTCTCTTTCCACTGATGGGAATATCAACCTGCCGTAAGCATCGGCAATCACTTCCATGATTAATTCGTTAAATACCGATTCCTCATACTCCGGAAATTTCTTGCGTATAATATTGTGCAGGATAATTTCATCAGCGGTTATCTTCACCCGCAGGAAACCCTCCTTCTCACCGCGGTTCATTGCCAGTATCTGATACGGCTTCAGTTTGGTTATCTCCTGCTTAAACTCAAAGTATATAAGATATACTTCCTTCTTTTCCTTTTCTTTGAGTTTCAGATTTTGTGTTTCCAGCTCTTCGGTATTTGCCTTTGCAGATTCAACATGGGATGATTCGCTCAGATACTCCCTCACTGCTTTCCGTACATCGGCATTGTCGCTTATCATTTCCGCAATGATATCCTTTGCCCCCTGCAACGCTTCTGCGGCACTCTTCACACCAAGTTCCTCACTGATAAATTCAGCCGCCTTCTCTTTTATATCTCCGCTGAAATCCGGTGTTTCCAGAATAAACAGTGCAAGCGGTTCCAGCCCCTTCGCTTTTGCAATACTGCCGCGTGTTTTCCGTTTTGGTTTATAGGGGAGATATAAATCCTCCAGTTCATTCAGCTTGGTGCACTCTTCAATTTTTGCGCGCAGCTCATCGGTCAGTTTACCCTGTTCCTCAATGCTTTTCAGAATGGTTTCCCGGCGCTCATCCAGCATCTTATAATACGCAAGTTTTTCCTCTATCTGGCGCAATACATCCTCTTCCAGTCCGTCAGTCCGCTCTTTACGGTACCGTGCAATAAACGGGATGGTTGCCCCTTCTTCCAAAAGGGTGATTACTTCGGTTATCTGCTGCTGGCGGAGCCCAAGCTCTCGCGTTATGACAAAGGGAATGTTCATTCTGCTCACTGTTTAATTTTACGCCGTGCAATTAGTGCACAAACAAATCATTTTCCAACTTGAAAAAAATATACTTTTTTATATTACGGGAGAATCCTGCTCCCCGCTTACCGTACCTTAAAATGCGCAGCTTTCCATCTCCTCCATATTGCAGCCACAGAAAGATTATCCCTCACCCCGGCCAAACCTCCGCATAATCCCTCAATCTGCTGAATATTTCATCACTGTTTTTCAATTCTCTATTAATCTATAGAGAATTTCCTGTTTCTATTTTTAGAGAATCAATTTTCCGGACACAATTGATTTAATACCGTTAATCCCCAAAAATTCAGGCACACTAATTGTATAGTATAGGAATAAATTAATTTTTTGGATAGAGAAGAAAATGAAGATTACAGATGATTGCATAAGTTGTTCAGCTTGTATTGATGAATGCCCGCAGACCGCTATTTATAACGGCGGCATGGAAGCAGAATTCAACGGTGCAACCGTTGCCCCGGCAAGTGAAGAACATCCATGGATTGTAACTGAAATGTGTGATGATTGCAAAACATGTACAGAAGTTTGCCCCGTAGAGTGCATCGTACCTAACGAGGAATAAGTCTCTTACTGAAGCATAGCTCCTTAAGTGAATAATGAATAGACTTAAAGGCCGGTCGCAAGATTGGCCTTTATGTTTTTAAACCATTACTTTACTGCCGGATAGAAAGAAACGCTTCCGCCGCCTCAATTGCTTCCTGCTTCCGGGCAGGTTCATACCACTGTATCACAACCCCCTCCCGTTCCATCTTCCTGAACCATTTCAGCTGTTTTCTGGCAAACTCATAGATAGCCGATGCCAGCTTCTGTTTCATATCATTTTTGTTCAGATGCCCCTGCAGATACTCCGATATATACCGGTACTCAAGCCCGAAGAAGTATAACCGTTCATGGGATATCCCCTCCCGCAGCAGCCGCTCGGTTTCTTCTATCATGCCGCCGTTTAGGCGCTGCGTCAGGCGCTTTTCAATATTCTTGCGCAAATCCGGCAGGGGAAGCATAAGCCCCGTTACCAGAAATTCCGGTTCGGGCAGCTGTATATATTCCCCGCTGCTTTTTGCAATCAGCAGGGCTGTGATAATCCTTTCCCTGTCCAGTGTATCCGTGGTATTGTGCAGCTGTTCCTTTTCTTCTTTCAGCAGATGCAGCAGTTCTTCATCCGTAAGGGACTCAAGATGCTTCCGGTATTCATCCGGTACATCAATTTTTTTCATCCTGTAACGTTTGATGATTGCATCCAAATACAACCCCGTTCCGCCGCAGAGTACCGGCACCTTGCCCGCAGCAATTATTTTGTTAAAGACCGCAGTATATTCTTCCATAAAGCGGAAAAGATCAAACGCTTCATCAGGTTCACATACATCAATCAGATGATAATTAACACCGCGGGATATATACTCAAACAAATCCTTCCCCGTGCCGATATCCATCCCCCGGAAAACCTGGCGTGAATCCACGGATATGACTTCCCCGTTTAACAGCAGAGCCGCCTCTGCGGCAAGCGCTGTTTTGCCTGCCGCAGTGGGACCCAATATAATGACTGCTTTTTCTTTTTTGCTCATGCCTGCATTATACAAAATAATACAGGCATGAAAAAATATAATTCCGGTGCTTCCGGCCTCATTTGGTTCCGTTTACCGTGATGCTGTATATACCCGTTTCGCTGTTGCGGTATGCATGCAGCTGCTCTTCGGTCAGATACTGGCGCAGTATGCTGCCCGGCAGTTTTATTTCTTTTCTTTTTTTAATGGTAACATCCGTGAATCCCGCCTTGCCGATACCGCCAAGATATTCATCCTCCTGCTGAGCTCCGGCAACACATCCTGCATACATCTCTGCGGACTGCTTTAACTCTTCCGGCAGATTACCCTTCAGTACAATATCCGATACGGAAAAATGTCCGCCCGGTTTAATCACG
>CAYYJL010000231.1:0-5114 GCA_964472245.1 uncultured Ignavibacteriaceae bacterium
GCCCTCTGCAGACGGTTTCCATCTTGCCGGGAACTATCCCAATCCTTTCAACCCTGCAACTGTGATAGAATTTTATATCCCGGCAGAAAGCAGGGTTTCCATGGAAATTATAACTCCTGCAGGAGAAGTAGTTAAACAAGTTCTGCGAGAAGAACTGCTGGCACAGGGTATGCATAAGGTCAGGATTGATGCCGCCTCCCTGCCGGCCGGAGTTTATTTTTACAAAGTCAGCACAGGTTTTGGAACAAAGACAGGTAAAATGCTTTTGCTTAAATAACGACATCAGCTTCACCTGAGATGAAACCCCCGGGTTAATCTTTTGTGAACTGATACGAATCATATTTTAGATGTGTGTGTGAGGGTAGTGTTGGTGAATAAATATATATGGCTGCTTATTTTATGGTGGCCGCTTGCGGAAATGACAGACGCACAGGAAAGGGTCTATCGTTTCCAAAACTACTCCGTAGATGACGGTCTGAGCCAAAGCTATGTAACGTCCATAATCCAGGATAAAACGGGATATTTGTGGTTTGGCACTGCGGACGGGTTAAACAGGTTTGACGGCTACACATTTAAGGTATTTAAACGCAACCCTGCTGACAGTAACACATTTAACGGCCGGTTGATTCATGCGCTCCTGTGCGACAATCAGAACAGAATCTGGATAGGGACAAGGGGCGGGCTGAATATATACTCACCTGTTACAAAGAAGTTCCGGCATGTAACAGCCGGCTCCTCACAGAAATTAAAACTGCCGAATGATTACGTATATGCCCTTCATCAGACAGCAGACAGTTCAATTTTTATAGGGACCGGCAACGGTGTTGTTGTATATAAACCTCGGGGGGATTCAGCTTATATCGTATTGTCGCAAAATTCCGGAATGGAGACACCAATTACCTCATTCACGGAGGAAAGTGACGGAACGGTATGGTTTGGCGGACTGGGAGCAGTTTACAGATTTGACCGGGCGACCAAAGGGATAAAAGTCTACCTCCTTCCGGGAATGATGAATGAAAATGCTGATGTTATCACCGTTCAGGCGTTGATAGCAGTTAAGGATGGCAGCATACTTGCAGGTGCAACCGGGGGCGGGCTGTTTTTATTGAGGAAGGGGGAGAAACAATTTGTGCAGTATATACCGCGTGGAATGGAAAAACAAAATGATAAATCAATACGCTCTCTCATAACCGATGCGGAAGGAAATATCTGGGCGGGGACCGCGAAAGGACTTACACAGTTCAGCATCAATGACGGATTAATACGTAATTTTGTACATCAAGCGGCAGAAAAAGATGGTCTTGCGCCGGGATATATTTCTGCCCTGCGTATTGACAAATCCGGACAGCTTTGGATTGGAACTGATGGCGGGGGAATAAGCAAGCTTAATGTAAATGGGAAACAGTTTTACCTGCTGAAAAATAAACCAGCCGATAAGAATTCATTATCTGACAATTTCATCAAAGCTATATATAAAGATTCCGCGGGAATACTTTGGATAGGCACCCGAAACGGGCTGAACCGTTACGATGAAAAAACAGCGAAGTGGCGTCTGTATCCAATGCATACAGCTGCTGTTGGTTCCAATGATAATCTTGTTCTTGAAATTTTTGAAGATTCCCACGGTACACTTTGGGTCGGTCACCTGGAAGGATTGAGCAGTTTTAACAGGTCAACCGGCAGATTTAGGTACTATGGTTCAAAGGGGTTGAACAGGGAAGAAAAGTTTGGTGTTCATGAAATAATTGAAATGAATAAGGATTCCCTGCTTATAGCAGCCTGGACGGGGTTATATGTATTTGCCAGGGCAAGCGGCACCTTTTCTTATGTTAGAGGAAATGAGAGGGGCGGAAACCTATATGGCATTCCGTTTTATGCTTTGGCCAAATCGGCAGCGGGGGAATACTGGGGCGGGACCTTAGACAGCGGTGTTTTTGTTCTTGATAAAAAACTGCGGATGAAAACTGTTTTTAAACCCCGTCATGGTGATAAAAATACTTTAGCAGGTGCATCCATTAAAGCGATTTATTCTTCAGGTGATTATATATATATTGCCACCACCAGCGGGCTTTCTGTCTATTCGATAAAAACCGGAATTTTTGAAAACTTTAATGAACTATCAGGCTTTTCCAATACTTTCTTTTATTCTGTATTGCCGGATGAAAAGGGGAATATCTGGTTAAGTCATAATAAAGGTATATCCCGATTTCATAAGGGGTCGGGGAAAGTTACCAACTTTTCGGTAGAAGACGGATTACAATCCAATGAGTTTAATACAGGCGCGTATTTTAAAGACCATACCGGCAGGATATATTTTGGGGGGATAGGAGGGGTTACCTATTTTCATCCTGACTCTGTTGCCGGCAGTAAGATTTCTGCAAGTGTTGTTTTAAGTGAGTTCAAGATTTTTGATTCAACCTACTTCAGGTATCACGCAGGAGAAGTCATCCGGCTTAACGCAGATGACAAGGTTTTTTCTTTTCAGTTCTTTTCCACGGATTACTCAGATGTTGCGCGTAATACGTTTGCATACCGTCTGGACGGGTTTGATAAGGACTGGATATATACCGGCGGAAAACGGGAAGTCAGATATACGAATATTGAAGACGGCTCGTATACATTCCGTGTTAAAACAGCCAATGCAGAAGGAGAATGGAGCAGCAATGAACTGGAGGTGGCATTGCTGATTACACCCCCATTCTGGAAACAGGGCTGGTTTATTTTTATTGCCGTAGTTGCAGTAGGGGTTTTGTACGGCTCCTTAATCAGGTATGCATCCTACCGGAAGCTGAGAAAAAAGATTGAAGCACTTGAGCGGCAGAAACTTGTATCTGATGAACGGAGCCGTATATCGCGTGATCTTCATGATGAAATTGGATCTCAGGTAACGCAGATAGCACTGTTTGGAGAAATACTGCAGAGAGGTTCCGGACATGCTGATGACCACAAAGCTGCAATACGTAATATGACGGAGACATCAAGAAGGATTGCAGAGTCATTAGATAATGTGGTGTGGGCGGTAAACCCCGATAATGATACTATAGAAAACTTTATCGGCTACCTTGAGCAGTATATATATAAAACACTTGACCATGCTTCTATCGGGTGCCGCCTGGATATCCTCATAGAATTTGCTGTTGAAAAAATTTCTGCAGATATACGGCATAATATTTTAATGGTAATAAAGGAACTGGTTAATAATATTATCAAGCACTCGGGTGCTTCACTTGTTCATTTTACCATCCGGCAGGAGGGGCATATGGTAGTTATGGTTCTTTCCGATAATGGGAAGGGTTTTGTTGCTGATGAAGTCCGTCAGTACAGCAACGGGTTGAAAAATATGAAAAAAAGAGTTGAGTATTGCAAAGGAACATTTGAAATGTACCCCGGTGCATCAGGCGGAACAGAGGCAAAAATGGTGCTTCCGCTAAGGAACGGGGAATAAATCACCCGTTCGGGTTATCCGTGCCCGCAGCATTGCATGTAAATTTAAGACGTTATTTATGAAAGATTGTGTGAAATTTGACTGAAGCCAAACCGCAGATACGTGTGAGTATTGTTGAGGATGATCAAAAAATAAGGGAGGGGTTGGTGATACTGTTAGAGGGCTCCCCCGGTTTCCGTTGTGTGAGTGCCTATGAATCGGGCGAGGAAGCAGTTGAGGATATCATTCTGAAGGACCCAGATATTGTTCTCATGGATATCAACCTGCCGGGTATGAGCGGAATTGAGTGTGTCAGGAAAATAAAGGTATTTAGTCCGAAGATTCAGATATTGATGCTTACCGTATATGAAGATACTGAAAGGGTATTTCAGGCATTGGAGGCAGGTGCCGGGGGGTATCTGCTGAAAAGGATTCCCGCTGCAGAACTGCTGGCAGGGATTGCCGATATATACCACGGAGGTGCGCCGATGACGGCCCAGGTTGCGCGAAAAGTTGTTCATTACTTTC
The DNA here is from genome assembly GCA_964472245.1 of uncultured Ignavibacteriaceae bacterium. Classification (GTDB taxonomy): domain Bacteria; phylum Bacteroidota; class Ignavibacteria; order Ignavibacteriales; family Ignavibacteriaceae; genus H2-BAC3. Next base: position 3,953 of record CAYYJL010000231.1, read on the forward strand.
ATAAGTTTGAAAAAAAACCTGACGGTATTGAAACACTCAGCAAAAGGGAAATGGAGATATTGGACCACCTTTCCAAGGGACTTACGTATCACGAGATAGGAGAAGCATTGTTTATAAGTAAGGAAACAGTGCATACTCATCTCCGCAAAATATATGAAAAACTGCAGGTGCGCTCCCGATCCGAAGCAATTGTAAAATACCTTAACAAGTAATTCCGCACTGAACCGTTAAAGAGGGCAAAGGTTGGGGTTAAACCTTTGTCCCTCTTTAACACTTTTCCTGCTTAATCATCATCAGAAATCCCCCTGGCTGGTCTCTAACGGCTTTGATTTTACCTCATAAAATCACCCGTTGTGGTTACCAAATTGTTTGCTGCTTCTCTTATGTTACCCCTGTCCGGAAAAAGAATATTGTCAGTCTAACAGCGTTAGAATGTTCTTTAGCCGGGTGTGTGTAAAACTACTAACCAAAAAGAAATCCCATGAAAAGACCATACAGTGCGTGGTGTGTTGTTGTGATGTTATGGCTTATATCCAATCCGGTGAAAGCCCAAGGGTATGCTATATCCTTTGACGGTATTAATGATTACCTTTTTGCAAGCGGATTCAACTGGAACAGCGGCGGACCGATAACAATAGAATTTTGGAGTTACGTTGCCTCAGCTGAAGTGCAGCAAAGTGTACTATTTAGAGCCGGAACGGGCAACGATAATACAGCTAACCGGCTTCTTGCACATGCCCCCTGGAGCGATAACAACCTGTACTGGGATTACGGCAATATAGGCGGCAATGGAAGATTATCCGCCAACTACTCCTCGTATCTTAATCAATGGACACATGTTGCACTTGTATCGGATGGAAATTCAGGTAACTATAGGAGGATATATTTAAATGGTGTTCTCGTTGCCGAGGCAATAGGTTCTGATGGAACAGATGGAAATTTCACAGGATTCACCATAGGTTCAGATCAATTGGGAATCCATCATAAAGGAAAACTGGATGAATTCCGAGTGTGGAACACAGCCCGGACTCAGCAACAGATATCTGACAATAAAGGAGTTTCTATAGCGGGCAGTACGGCAGGACTTGTTGCCTATTACAAATTCAATGAAGGCAGCGGAACCATTACTGCGGATGCATCTCCAAACGGATATAATGCAACA
>CAYYJL010000232.1:0-5114 GCA_964472245.1 uncultured Ignavibacteriaceae bacterium
AGGATTAAGCGGGTGATCTTCAGGAATGACTGCTTCAACATTTCCGACAAGGTCAGCACCTACGTCAGCTGCTTTGGTATATATACCGCCGCCAACTCTTGCAAACAATGCGATTGAGGATGCACCAAAAGAAAATCCGGTAATAATGGTTAATACCCGGTTTATTTCTGCTTCAGTGGAAGTTCCAAACATATTGGAATAGATAATAAGAAGGGTGCTGAGACCAAGTACGCCGAGCCCGACAACACCGAGCCCCATGATGGAGCCGCCGGTGAAGGCGATATTCAATGCTTCAGCCATGCCTTTTCTGGCAGCATTGGTAGTACGGACATTTGCTTTGGTAGCGGCTTTCATTCCGATAAAACCTGCAAGCGCGGAACAGAATGCTCCGGTTACAAATGATACGGCAACCATCCAGTGGGAGTTTTCATTGCTTGCACTCACTGCCAGCAAAATTGCCACGGATATAACAAACCACACAAGCACTTTGTATTCTGCTTTCAGAAATGCCATTGCTCCTTCAGCAATATGCCCGGCAATCTTCTGCATTTTTTCGGTTCCGGGATCCTGCTTTGAAATCCAGTTATACTTATAAAAAGTATATATCAAAGCCAGAACACCAAAAGCCGGAATAAAAAGTAAGATATTCTCCATTAATTTTCTCCTGATTCTTCCGATGAATCGTTGTTTTGTGTAAATGAATCCGTTTTTCCGGATTCAATTTTTGACTGATTAATTAATTTACTATTTACATTTAATGCGTGCTGCCATCCGTTTTCCAGGAACTCAGCTGCAATTTTTGCTCCAAAAGAAAAAACCTCCTCTAACTGTTTTAGTTCTTCCCCGGTAAAAGGAGAAAGAACATGCCTGAGGAGGGGCTGGTCATTTTTCGGTTTCCCGATTCCGATTCGCAGTCTCGGAAACTTATTTGAATCCAGATAGTGCATTACGGATTTTATACCTTTATGACCGCCGTCTCCCCCGCCAAGACGGGGTTTTATTTCACCGAACTCAAGATGTATATCATCATACACTATCAGCATATCGGATAAATCAAGTTTATGATATGTCTGAACTTTTTTAACGGCAAATCCGGAAAGATTAACCGCAGAATGGGGCTTTACCAGCACAAAACCCGATTCATTTATTTTACCGAATATATATTCGTAATTAAAACTCGATCTGGATACCGAAAACGACCGGGTTTTGGAAAAATAATCTAAAAAAAGCGAGCCGACATTGTGACGGGTGTGGGTAAATTTTGAACCCGGATTGCCTAACCCAATGAGAGCTCTCAAAGATTATTCTTCTTTTTCTTTACCCTTGCTGATAACTTCCGGCTCGGTTCTTACAGCTTCACCTTCAGCAAGTGTAGTTTCAGCTCCGCGTGGAGGAGTTACAGCAACCAATACGGTTTCGGCCGGATGATTAAAAGTAACGCCGCTAAGCTTCAAGTCACGCACGTGAATGGAGTGACCCATTTTCAACTCGGATACATCTACTTCAATAAATTCCGGAATGCTGTCAGATGCCACTTCAACATTTACGCGATGCAGGAATTCCTGAATCATACCGCCTGCTCTTACTCCGGCAGAAGTTCCGGTAAAGTGAACAGGAACATCCACGCTGATTTTACCGCCTTTAATAAGACCGAGTAAATCAAAGTGGACTATTTTATCGGTAACAGGGTCAAACTGTACATCTTTGATAATACAGTCAAACTTTTTGCCGTCTTCAACTTCAAGAGCAACAACGTGAGCTTCACCGGTAAAAACCAGCGGAAATATATCATTGTTTGCAACATGAATGGGAATGGTATTTTCAGCTTTTGAATAAAAAACGCCGGGAACGCGTCCTTTTTTCCTCAGCTCTGTGTTTGCAGATTTTGCAAAACTGCTGCGCAACCCTGCTTTAAGTGTTACTTTTTCCATCGTTAAATTTTCTCCTTTTAACCTTTATCTACGTCAAACAGTGAACTGATTGACTCATTTTTATATGTTCGTATGATAGATTCTGCAAACAAATCCGCTGCTGTTACAACCTGAAAAGTATCATCTAATTCATGTGTTGTATCATGACGGATGGAATCTGAAATAAATAATTTTTTAATGTCGCTATTCTTAATCCGCTCTATTGCCTGACCGGAAAGTATCGCATGGGTAACGGCTCCATAAATATTACGGGCACCTGCATTCTTTAAAGCGGCAATAGCACCAACAAAGGTACCTGCAGTATCAATAAGATCGTCCACCAATAGTACATCTTTATCTTTAACATCACCGATTATGTTAACCACCTCGGCAATATTTTGTTTTGGCCTTCTTTTATCAATAACAACCAAACCAGCGCCTAATCGTTTGGAATAGGAGCGCGCCATTTTAATTCCGCCGACATCGGGTGAAACAACTACAAGATTTTCACTTAAATCCTGAAGATGATTAACAAAAAAAGATGACCCGTATAAGTGGTCAAACGGAATATCAAAAAAACCTTGTATCTGCGAGGCATGCAAATCCATGGTAACAACTCTGTCCGCACCTGCTGTGGTTATCAGGTTTGCAATCAGTTTAGCGGTAATAGCAACCCTGGGCTGATCCTTCCTATCCTGCCGTGCGTAGCCAAAATAGGGGATAACGGCAGTAATTCTCTTAGCCGAAGCTCTCCTGGCAGCATCAATCATGATGAGCAATTCCAGCAAATTTTCAGCAGGAGTGTTAGTGGACTGAATAATAAATATCTCAGATCCACGGATATTTTCACCAAACTTAACCCAGATCTCCTTATCACTGAATCTTTTCAGTTCAACAGATCCGAGTTCCATACCAATACCAGCAGCAATTTTTGAGGCCAATTCTGGGTTAGATGAGCCCGAAAAAACCTTAAAATTGTATATCATCGTAGCTCTCCACCGTTCTCAAAAAAAGATAGACTCCAAATATACTTAATTCCCTAATTTCAAGCAATAAAATAGAAATTTGCCAAACCGGGCTGCCCCCGGGGGAAAAGGGGGAATAAATTTAACTTTTTCTCTTTTTATTAATTAATTCTTGTAGTATCTTTATTGTTCTGTATAAAAATTTTTTCGCAAGGATTTTAAAATGGCAAGAAAATGTCAGTTGACGGGCAAAGCCCCGATGTCGGGTAACCACGTTTCCCATGCCCACAATAAGTCAAAAAGACGGTTTTTACCGAATCTTCAGAAAAAAAGAATCTGGGTTTCTGAACTGAATCGCTTTGTAACAGTAAAACTCTCTGCAAGAGGCATTAAAACTATTGCTAAAAACGGTACCTCTGAAATTGCCCGCCTCGTGCAGCTAAAACAGATTTCCGTACGCTGAGGAAAGTTTTCTTTCGCTAAAAAAATCGCAGTCCCCTGCGATTTTTTTATTTTAAACCTGACTTATTAATTTTTATTAGCAGGAGACTTTCGTGAGAAATAAAATCATCGCCGGCAACTGGAAAATGCATATGGACCTTTCCGGCACCATAGACCTTATTTCCGGCATCAAAACCGGACTTCAAAAAACACAGGCAGCTTGCACCGTCATTGTCTGCCCCCCTTTCACATCATTAGAAACCGCAGCCACTCTGCTCAAAAACAGCAGCATTAAACTCGGTGCCCAAAATATGCACTTTGAGGAATCCGGCGCCTTTACCGGTGAAATTTCTGCCGGAATGATAAAATCCACCGGAGCAGAATATGTTATCCTCGGACACAGCGAACGGAGAACTATTTTTGGCGAGGATAATGCCATGATTAACAAGAAAATCAAAAAAGCACTTGCCTCAGGTTTGCTCCCCATTTTCTGTATTGGTGAAACTCTGGAAGAGCGTGAAAAAGGAATCACGTTTGCCGTAGTGGAAAAACAGATTCGAGAAGGACTTGCCGGTATTGATGCCCTCAAAAATGGTGAAATCATTCTTGCCTACGAACCCGTATGGGCAATCGGCACAGGAAAAACCGCATCCCCGGCTCAGGCCCAGGAAGTCCATGCGTATATACGCAGTGTGGTAAAGCAGATATACGGTCAGGATGCTGCTGAAGCTATGGTTATCCAATACGGCGGAAGTGTTAAACCGGATAATGCGAAGGAACTGCTTTCGCAGCCGGATATAGATGGCGCTTTAGTAGGCGGGGCCTGCCTTAAAGCTGATTCTTTTCTTGGAATTATTACTGCTGTATAATATTATATACCGGAGAGCGGCTATATACGCCGCCCTCCGGTTATGCAAATCTTAAGCGTACAACCAATACGTAAATTTAATCATAAAGATATTATCCGGTCTGTCGTTAAACATTTTGCTGACGGAACGGTTTAACCTGAAATCAGGGATTTCATTATAGTCATTTCTGGACTGAGTCCAAACCAGATAAAATACTGAGCCCGGTACGTACTCCCAGCGCAGAACCGCATTACCTCTGAACGAAACATAATTAAAATCGCTGTTACCCACCTCAATTGGTGAGGCAGGACCGCTGCCGTCCGGATCAGCTGTATATGTTGCTTTATCAAATGTAGAGCCCTCATCTCCATAGGTCAGGAAGTTGGAGGTACCGGAGTAACGCAGCTCCTTGTAATTATCATAACTGCCTGCTGATACAAGCGGCTGTATATATGCCTGCAGGGACATGGTTGGAGAAAAAGTCCAGTTTATTCTGGTTCCCATTGAAAACGTTTTTTGGCTGATATCTGCAAATATATACCGTTTTCCATAGGTGTTAACCGCCAACGGATCCTTTGATGATGTAATATACATGTATGTATCTTTGTACCACTCCATTTCCGGTGCAACAGAAAACTGTAAATTCGAGGAGGGCGACCATTGCAGCCAGACGGAAGCAAATTTCGATGAATTATCAGCTGTGCCGTAATAACCACCACCAAACTCAGTTACAAAGTCCTTTCTTGAGTCTGACCAAAAGAACATATTAAATTGACGGCCTGGTGAGTTAACAGTTAACGGACCTCCTCTTGTTCTTGTTTTATTGTAAGTTGAGGGATTATAAGCAATATTCCAATTCATACCATAATAGTTGGTAAAAATCATATTTCCGCTGTGGAATATCCCTTCAGCAAACTTTATCCATCCAAAGTCATGATTGGAGAAATATG
>CAYYJL010000233.1:0-5113 GCA_964472245.1 uncultured Ignavibacteriaceae bacterium
AGAAGTACATGATAGAATAAACTAAGCAAGCCATCAGAAAAGTAACCGACAACATTCCCTCGACTGTGTTTGGGCATGACCGTATCAATTATCTGATTGAAAATTTTAAGCATTTTAACAACGAAGACCGGGCTCTTTTTCTTAAGGTACTGAACCGGATACTGACACATATGATTGAGCGGGAAGCGTCTGATTTGGAGTTTGGCGGCGGCGGGAATGATACAGTTGTCTGGATGCGTATTTTCGGCAAAAAAGAACGCGTGAAGGATCTGCCTCAGTTTACGGTTGATGAAAGTTCCGTGCTGATTATAAATTTGCTGAATGAAAATCAGCGGAGATACCTGATTGTAACCCGCAGTCTTGATTTCAGCTATACGTTTGTGTATGAGCGCAAAAATGCGAATATGAGATTCCGTGCAACCGTATATTTTGATCTGGATAATCTTGCGTTAAATATGCGTTCCATATCATCTAACGTGCGCCCGTTAGAGACACTGGAGTTTCATCAGAATGTGGTTAAGACCATGAGTCATACCTATGTTAAATTTGGTTTGACTCTTATCACCGGTATAACGGGCTCAGGTAAATCCAGCACGCTGGATGCCATTATTGATTACCACAATAAAATAGACCCGGCTCATATTGTCATTATTGCCTCGCCTTTGGAGTTTGTTCATAAATCCAACAAAGCAATAGTCCGGCATCGTGAGGTGGGACGTGATGTACTCACGTTTAAGGATGGCGTTGTTCAATCCTTACGTCAGGACCCTGATATCATCGTCATAGGTGAAATGCGGGATCCTGATACTATAATGGCTGCGCTTGAAGTAACCGATACCGGTCACAAAGTTTTTTCAACGCTGCATACATCATCAGCGGTTGAATCCATAGACAGAATTATTGCGGAAGTTCACCCAAGTGAGCAGGATAGAGTGAGAAACCGGCTGGCAGACGTCTTAACCTGTGTAGTCTCTCAAAAACTTGTACCAACGCTGACCAACAGAATAGCATTGGTTAAAGAGGTATTGCTTGTTACCTCAAGTGTAAAAGCAGCGATAAAAAACAATAACACCAGTGAAATATATATGATGATAAACCAAGGGGGGCAGTACGGCATGCAGACTTTGGAGCAGGATCTGAAGCGCTTGTATCTGCAGAAAAAGATTTCTCTTGAAACTGCAATATCGTATGCAAACAATAAAGTACGTATGCAGCAATTGTTAACGGCGGTTTAATGCAGCAGATTATCTGCGTTTATTGTGAAGGAACCGATTCCAAATTTTCAGTATTTGAGCTGAATAAGGGAACCATTCGTGTTTTAAAAACCGCCTCAATTGATTTATATAAACCCGAGAATCACAGGAAAACCGGCGGCGGCGGCCTGGATGGTGCCAAAGACGATTTTAATATAGACGGACTCGGTACTGATCTTCTCACTGATACATTAGGAAGCAGCGGCGGCGGACAGATCATTGAAGGGGTTATTAATTCGGAACTCTCCGCTTTTAAACTGCACAAATGCGATTTTATCCCCATTCTTACTGAGCCGGCTTTATACTATCAGCCAAGTCTCAAGAAGGGTTCAACAGGGGCGACCGGTTCATTTACACAGGAGATAATGGGCGGCGGCGGCACGCAGGTTGCTCCGGGAAAATCGAAGACATCAACACAGACAAAAACTAAGAAAAAAGGTTCCAAGAATAAGGCGGCCTCCAGGGAAACATCATCCCACGTAGAAATGGCGGATGGGGGAACTCTTAAGGTACATCTGCGGCAGGATACCAGCTGTATTCAGATGGTAAACCGGCTTGCACGGTACAACAACAGGAGAAATTACAAAATAACCGCGGTTAAAAGTGCGGAAGTTTCCCTGGCGAACTATGCGGCAAAAAAGAAAAAGTTTTTCCCGGATGATTATTCCCTTATCGTATATATCGGTAAAGAATACAGCAAGCTGATTTTTCTTTACGGCAGAAAGATCAAGCACATCGGTTCCACGCTTGATATCGGGACATCAAATCTGCATACCTACGATGTTTACTTTTCCAAGATTCTGCTTGAGATGGAGAACGGAGCCATTCCAAACCTTGATAATATTATTGTCTGCGGTGAGGATGTTTCTGAGAATCTGGTATTATCCTTTTACGGAACATTTCCTGAAACCAATGTCAGCCGATTAGAGTTTGATGAAATTGATACATCTGAACTTGGTGAAGAAGAGTTAGCAAAACTTTCATCTTTCAGCGTTCCGATTGCGGTGATGAGTGAGCTTGTTGATGAATCGGAGAAAAAGTTTGAAGGCATTAACCTGATACCCGGCTGGGTGATTGAAGAACAGAAAGTGTTTCAGTTTGCCTGGCATGGATTCCTGATGCTTCCGTTGTTGTTCATCCTTGCATTTTATTTTACGCAGCAGATATTAACAAACAGCTCATCCTTGCGGCAGATGGATAAGGAAATAGAAGTTAAGGAGAATCTGAAACTGCAAAACCTGGAGATTTTAGGGCAGATTGAAAATCTTGATGCCCGGATTAACAGCTTTGATCAAACACAGACAATACTGGATTCAGTAAGTGTCGGCACCGAGCTGTGGGGCAGAGTGTTAAACAGAATATCCGGCATTGGGGGGGAGAAGAAGAGCTTTTGGCTCCGGAGTTTGCGATTAACAGAGGATAAAGCTGTGAGTTTGGAAGGTCATGCACTGTACAAAAATGTACTGACCGATGTAACCTCTAAACTTGATTCAGCATTGCTGAAAAGTATAACCTATGATGCGATTCGTGAAAAGGACGCCTATCGTTTTATCATTAATTTAAAAGAGCCCAACGCATCGCTGAATGAATAGAAAAATTAAAAACACGATTGTTTTGGCTGTATTGCTGGTTATTCTTGCAGCACTCGGCCTGGGCTATGTATATCTGTTCCAGCGTCCCAAAATGAAAGCACAGGAAGCAAAGATTAATGAGCTGAAGGCGCAGGAGTTTGATACTGAATCACTGAATATGCAGCTTGCCGAAAAAATTCAACGGGCACGCAGTCTGGATTCCGTCCTTGCAGCCAGAAAGTTTAATATACCTAAGGATATCTCCCCGCTGCATTTTTACGAATTCATGAATGAAACACAGAAGCTGCTTGCAGCGGATGCCCGCGTGAATATAGAATTTGTGGAAACCCTGCCGGAAAGGGAGTTCTTTTATCATAAATACAAAATAAGCGGTATATGCGCTTTTAAGGATTTATATCAGCTTATATACGCGCTGGAACAGAGCAAAGAACTGAAAAAGATAAAAGATTTAAATCTGCAGAACTTTGTTGATCCTAATTCCGACAGTGAGCCGAGATTCCTGGTTAATTTTACCTTTACGCTGCTGGTTTACTTTAGCAATAATGACCGGTTTACCACTGCGGATTATGTAGAAAACAATTTAAGAACAGCCGAACGTTATGATATATTTTCTCCTTTGGTGGCAACCAATGTGCCGTTAAACACGGACGGGTTAGTAGATGTACAAGGGGCAAAGATTTTAGCAGTAGTGCCGGAAGGTGTTTTTCTTGCGGATATAAAAGGGGAATCGTATCTTTTAGCTGAAGGTGACCGGGTTTACCTGGGTTACCTGACAAAGATTAATTTTGAAAATAACTCTGCCAAATTTATCCTTAATAAAGGCGGCATCATAGAGACAATCGTTTTATCACTTGAAAAAGAGAAACGGTAGATAAGGAGAATGAAAATGAAATTCCTGCTGCTCCTGCTCATTATCAGTATTGGAAGCGGAACAATGCTGAAGGCACAGCCCGGATTGGAAAAAACACTCAGCGGATATACTCCGCCGGATGAGATTGTTTCCATGGCATCTTCCCTTCCGTTTGGCAAGGCACTTGAACTGATCAGTACGATAAGCGAGAAAAAGACCGGTAAGAAAATCATTTCCACTTTTGAACGCAATGAACCTATCGGTCTGGATATTATCAATGTTCAGTATGAAAAGGCACTGACCATGATTGTGCAGTATGCCGGCTTTATGATTGAACCGAAAGAAGATGTTATTGTTGTTAAAAAGAAAACAGACAGCGGCGAAGAATTAAAACCGGAAACCTATGCTGCTGTTGACAGCCGGGAAATTAAGATATCCGCAATCTTTTTTGAAGCAGATGTTAATATGGTTAAAGAACGCGGTGTTAACTGGGAGCTTGCGCTTTCAGGCAAGGGGTTTGATTTCAGTACCGGAGTAACAACAACCGGAGTGACTACCACTGATGGAGGTTCGGTAACATCAGATTTTAAGGTAGGGACAAACTCTGAGTTTGGAGCAGGCAGTGTTTTTGGCCAGGCGCTTTCCTTATTCAGACTTTTTGAAACGGAGAACATAGGTGAAATAATTGCAAGCCCGACTGTTACCGTGCGGAACAAAGTTTTGGGAACCATTCAAAGCGGTTCGGATTTTTCCATCAAGCAGAGAGATTTTGCCGGAAACGTAATTGATCAGTTCTTTTCCACCGGCTCAATAATTAAGGTGACGCCATATATATATAAGGAGGATGGCGTTGAATATATGCTGCTTAATCTGGAAGTTGAACGAAGCAGCGGTTTCCCTTCTGAACTTTCAACAGAAATCAGAAAGACAAAAGTTTCCACGCAGATTCTGATGCTGAATGGTGAATCAACCGTCATCGGCGGATTATACCTGAATGAAGAAAAGGTTGTCCGTAACGGAATACCTATCCTTAAAGATTTGCCATGGTGGGTGCTTGGCATCCGTTATCTGACAGGGAGTGATAATATATCAGTCATTAAAAAAGAGCTGGTAATAGTTATTAAAGTTGATTTTCTGCCTACACTTAAGGAGCGCCTTGCATTTCCTGACGGAGATGATTTAATGAACAAGGAAATCCAATCCATGAAAGACAGAATCAAAAAAGCCAAGAAAAACTCCCTGCAGAATGAACAAAAAGAATGATAAAATTCATATCCTCATTGTTGATGATGATCAGCATTTGTGTGAAGCACTTTCAGAAGAGTTCACCTACCACGGGTATTTAACCAATTCTGTTCATAATGCCGATGATGCAATTGATTTTCTGAAACACACGCATCCGGATGTTATACTGCTGG
>CAYYJL010000234.1:0-5112 GCA_964472245.1 uncultured Ignavibacteriaceae bacterium
GAGTGTATCAATTTGAATATACCGGATTTCATCTGATTTCGATTTCATGACATGCAGTCCTTTGCGTGTACCGAGGTAGAGATCGCCGTCAGTGTGCCGGTATATTGAATAGACAAAAGACATTTTCAGCCCGCTGTTTTCCGTCGTATAACGCCGGGTCTTACCGGTTCGGTAATCCAATCTGAATAAACCATTGGCTGTGCCCCACCATAGAGCATTGCTTTCTTCATAATAAACAAACGGAATCTGATCAGTACTGTTGTAGGGGGGGAAGTGCTTAAAAACTGATTTGTTACGGACAACTTTGTGAAAACCGGTTGTGGTGCCAACCCAGATAATACCGCTGTTGTCCTCATAAATTGACTGTACTCTGTTCGAATGAAGACTGAAAGGGTCTTTTGGGTTATGAACATACCGGCTGACGGTGTAACCGGAGTTTTCCTTGTATATAAGATACAGACCGGTATAAGTTCCCACCCATATTCTGCCTCTTCTGTCGGTATAAAAAAGGTTGATGTTTTTAATTTGCCGGATTAAAGGATGCCGTATATACACAAATGCCGGAGTGTATTCACCGCTTTTCGTATTTAATATATAAAGCCCTGCCTTTTCGGTTTCCAACAGAACGGTTGTGTCACTCATCCAGCAGAAAAAGTAATCATAATTGGCACGTAAAAGGTATGCACTGCCCGGTGGAGCCGGGTAGGTGCGGAGCAGCTCTCCCTTGTTATTAAGTTTGTTGAATGAGTACAGACCGGCTTCCCATAAATTATTTGAGGGGTCCGTAAGCAGCAGGTTGGAGTTTTGATTTTTGAAAAATGATTCCCGCAAATCCGGGAATGAAATTTTAAAATAGGTATTTTTTTTAAGGCCGTATATGACGGAATCTTTCAGGAGAGGATAACTGTAAAATTCATTCTCCTCAGATGGAAATCCGATGTGTTTTATAAAGCGGAGCGTTACGGTGTTAAGAAAACTGAAACCGCCCTCAGCATTCCAGATCATCAATAGTGTATCATTAACATTAAAGAGGCGGATGATATTATTGGCGCGGAGTGCGGAAGAATCCTGCGTGTCAGCTTTAAATTGCAGAAAGCTGTTACCGTCAAAACGGTTAAGCCCGTCCCAGGTGGCTACCCACAGGAAACCCCGGGCATCCTGAGTTATGGACGTGACGGAAGATTGCGTGAGCCCCTGTTCTATGCCGTAATGCTCAAAGCGGTAATCCTGCGGCAGAGAAACAGCGGTCAGCAGCGTTATAATAACCAATAAAATCATAGAGAAAGATAATGAATGAGGGTGATATGAATAAACGGAAACATCAGGAGCGGCTATTGCAAATCCGGAGGAGCCGGAATATCCCGGAGCAAAATAACGTAAAGTATTATTTACATTTTTCGTATATTGGGAAAGTTTAATTTACGTTATTAATGGTGCGTCATGTTCCCGAAATTAGAACGAACCCTTGCCCTGATGGGGGAAAACATAAAGCTGGCCCGCCTGCGCAGGAGACTGAATATGGAGCAGGTGAGTGAACGCGCCGGTATCAGCAGGCCTACGCTCAGCGCCATAGAAAAGGGGAAAAAGCATGTTGCACTCGGCAATTATGCCATGGTTTTGTTTGTCCTTGGGCTGGAAAAAGACCTGGAAAATGTAGCCCGGGATGATGAGTTCGGCAGAAAGCTGCAGGATGCAAAACTTCTCACCAAAAAGCGAGGACCCAAATTCAGCAAAAAAGAAAAGGGGAGCCAGTCATGAGTACCAAAGAGAAGGAAATATTTGTGTATGCAGATTGGGGCAAACCGGGCAACGCAGTGCAGATGGGGACATTGTATTCGGAAATGATACGGGGGAGTGAGGTTTTCTCTTTTGCATATACGGATCAATGGCTGCAGGCAAAATCTGCTTTTATGATTGATCCTGATTTACAGCTTTTCGGCGGGAGGCAGTATATACGCGGTGAAAAACCGAACTTCGGGATATTTCTGGATTCGGCACCGGACCGGTGGGGGAGGGTATTAATGAAGCGACGGGAATCTGTGTTGGCAAGAATTGATGGAAGGCCTGAGCGGAGATTAGTTGAGTCTGATTATCTGCTTGGCGTCTACGATGAAAACAGGCAGGGGGGTATAAGGTTTAAAGCCGAAGCAGACGGCGAGTTTTTGAATCAGGACAGATTTTTAGCAGCTCCTCCGTTTTCTTCATTGCGGGAACTGCAGGCAGCAAGTCTGATGGTTGAAGAAGACACAGTGCAGGATGCATCTAAGTATATACAGTGGCTGAATCTGCTGCTTGCGCCGGGATCTTCACTCGGCGGTGCCCGGCCGAAAGCAAGTGTTACAGATGAGGCGGGGAACTTATGGATTGCCAAATTCCCAAGCACAAAAGATGTACATGATGCCGGTGCATGGGAGATGGTTGTACATGAGATTGCAAGAGCGAGCGGAATAGATGTTCCCCAGGCAGATGTTCATATATACAGCGGTAAAAGCAACACTTTTATGGTTAAAAGATTTGACCGGATATATAAACAGAGAATTCACTTTGCCTCCGCCATGACACTGCTCGGTTATAACGATGGTGCCTCTCATTCGGACGGAGTGAGTTATCTTGAAATTGCAGAGTTTATAGTCAGAAACGGTGCACGGGTTGATGCCGATTTAGAAGAACTTTGGAAGCGGATATTACTCAGTGTCTGTGTTGCCAATACTGATGATCATCTGAGGAATCACGGCTTTTTGCTGACCGAACAGGGGTGGGTCCTTTCTCCCGCGTATGACATGAATCCCAATGAAAACGGGACTGGACTGAGTCTGAATATTACTGAAAATGACAACTCCCTTGAAATTGAAAACGTGCTTAGTATAGCTGAATTTTTCCGGGTAAAGCCGGAGCGGGCAAAAGAGATTGTGAGGGAAATAAAAGAATCCGTCAGTCAATGGTCCCGTCTGGCGGATAAATATGGAATCCCCCGCTCAGAACAATTGGCGATGGAGAAGTGTTTTAAGTGGAATAAGTAAGATTACATAACCCCACTATGCGGCGGGGTTATGTAATTAAGAACAAGTTATTTTGGCGGCTGTTTGCCGGATGCTTTTACCGGTTTCAATTTTTTAGAATCAAATACACGGCTTGGCTGTTTTTTTCCTGCCAGAATTTTTCCGCCTTCCGCAATACTCTTCTTTAAATCTGGAAAAAGTTTTTTATTCATGAAATATTCTCAATTCAGCTGTATGTAAAATTCTCAAGTCTCAATTTTCAACTCTCAACTAACTTTAACCTTCTTCAACCTCAGAGAATTGGTTATAACACTGACGGAGCTCATTGCCATTGCAAGGGCGGCAAAGACGGGGTTGAGCAGACCGAGGGCAGCAAGGGGAATGCCGATACTGTTGTATATATACGCCCAAAAGAGATTCTGCTTAATGGTGCCGATGGTTTTGTGTGAAAGCCGCAGGGCACGCCGCACCGCGGAAATGTCACCGCTCATGAGGGTGATATCCGCAGTTTCCATGGCAACGTCGGTTCCGGTGCCCATGGCTATGCTGATGTCTGCCTGAGCAAGGGCCGGGGCATCGTTGATACCGTCGCCCACCATCGCAACAATTTCTCCGGACTTCTGCAATTCCGCAATTTTTTCTGCCTTATCGGATGGAGATACCTCGGCAATAAAATCAGTGATACCCGCTTGTGCAGCAATTTTTGCAGCAGTGGATTTGCTGTCGCCTGTTAACAGGAAAGTCTTTATACCGTCACCTGCCAGTGCTTTCATCGCTTCCGGAATGCCTTCTTTTATGGTATCTGCCAGAACAAAGTAACCCGCGGGTTTATTGTTCACGGATATATAAATAACTGAGTTGCCGGATTCTTCATATTTCTCTGAGTGCGGATATGCGGTATCTGAAATAGTATCACCGTCAAGAACGAATGTTTTTTTACCAACGCGTATATCTGCTCCGTTGATTTTTCCCTCTACTCCTTTTCCGGTTGGTGCAGAGAAACTTTCAGGTGAAACAAGTGTAATGTTTTGTGATGAAGCATAAGCGAGTACTGCTTTGCTGAGCGGATGTTCCGATTTATTTTCCAATGACGCCGCATATGTAAGAATCTGTTTTGCATCATCTTTACCTGCTTCGGAATAATGTATAACCTCCGGTGTGCCTTTGGTGATGGTGCCGGTTTTGTCAAAGACGACAACGGTTGCTTTGTGAAACATTTCCAGACTAACCGCATTCTTAACCAATATACCTAGCTGGGCACCGCGTCCCGTACCTGCCATAATGGCTGTTGGTGTTGCGAGTCCCATTGCGCAGGGGCAGGCAATAATAAGCACAGCGATAGTGTTAATCAGTGCATCCGTGAAAACTGCATCCGGCTGGAGTATCCATACAACAAAAGTAATAACAGCAATAACCAGTACAATTGGTACAAACACAGATGCAATCTTATCCGCCAGCTGCTGAATAGGGGCTTTAGAGCCCTGGGCATTTTCAACCAATTTGATAATTCTGGCAATAACGGTTTCCGACCCCACTCCCGTCGCGCGGAAGGTAAAAGAGCCGGAGTGGTTAATGGTTCCGCCGAATACTTTATCCCCGGGATTTTTTTCTACCGGCAGACTTTCACCGGTAAGCATGGATTCATCTGTTGTGGAATTGCCTGATTCGATTATGCCGTCAACGGGAACTTTGCCGCCGGGTTTCACAATCAGCATATCTCCCTGATGCACCTGACTGAGCGGAATAGAAATTTCTTTACCTTCGCGGATCACCAGTGCATTATCGGGCTGCAGGTTCATGAGCTTTTTAATTGCGTCACCGGTGCGTTTTTTTGCACGCGCCTCCAGCAGTTTTCCCATGAGGATGAGGGTAATTATAACTACGGTGGTATCAAAGTAGAGATGGTCTGCGTGGTGGAGCCCCAGCAGCTCCGGTGCAATTACAGCAACGGCACTGTATATATATGCTGCGCCTGTGCCCACAGCAACAAGGGTATTCATATCGGCGGTGAAGTGCTTTGCTGCTTTCAGCGCAAGACTAAAGAACTTTTTGCCAGGAACTATTAATATATATGTGCTGAGAAGAAGAAATATGATGTTTAATCTTTCGATGG
>CAYYJL010000235.1:0-5106 GCA_964472245.1 uncultured Ignavibacteriaceae bacterium
GCCCACTGCGCCGAGTGAGTTTAATCCGTACAGGATTGCCAGGTCTCTTCTGGAGTCTGCCCGTTTATCAACAAATGCTTTGCTCAAAACCGGCAGCGTTGCTCCCATAGCCATAGTCGGCAGCAACAGCAGACTGATGGAAAGCAGTGACCGCACAAACACAAAAAGAAATCCCTGCGTATCACTCATATCACCTGCCTTTGCCGCGGCAATAAATATATCGCCGGCAAAGTGACTCAGAACCGGATAAAGGAAACAGTAGATACCGATGAGTATTTCCAGGATGGAATATACCATGACGGGGTTTTTAAGACGGTCGGCTCTCAGCCCGGCAAAATGATTACCGAGTGCAAGTCCGCCAAGAAATGCAGAAAGCACTATCATTTGTGCGTATGTGGTGCTTCCTAAAAAAATCGCTAAATATTTAAACCATACCACCTGATAAATAAGCCCGGTCGCTCCGGAGGTTACAAACAGTATGGCAATCAGCCCTTTTAAATTTTCAGAAACCGGTTTCTGTGACAATATATACTCCTAAACTGGAGCGGTAATATACGCAAAACAGCTCAATCCGGTAAGCGGAAATGGAGTATCACACCCCTCCGGTGCACTCCTTACATAGACTCAAATTTCATCCAGTTAAGCCGGCTTTTTTCCGAATACGGCGCGCCGGCAGCAAAAACCACTATATCCCCTTTTTTAACGTGCCCGCTTTCTAATATCAGCTTTTTTGCCTGTTCTATTGCTACGGATTCCTTTTTTATCTCTGCACTGAAAATTGAAGTGACCCCCCACTTCAGGCACAAGTTGTTCATTGTTTCAAAACTGTCTGAAATTGCTATAATTCTTGCCTTTGGCCGGAATTTAGAAATGCTCCGTGCAGTCCTCCCCTGATGCGTAAACACAACAATTGCCGCAGCTCCGGTCTGTTCAGAAACCTGAACAATGGCATGGTTCACCGCATCAAATAAATTTTCCTCTATGCTTTGAGGAACGCGGTATTCAACCTTGCGCGGCTCCGGTCCGTTATTCTCGGATTTTTTCAGGATGTTGTTCATAATCTCAACTGCCTTTGCCGGAAACCTGCCCACCGATGTTTCTCCGCTCAGCATCACCACATCAGTTCCGTCCCACACAGCATTTGCCACATCTGATGCTTCTGCACGGGTCGGCACGGGATTTTGTATCATGCTTTCCAGCATCTGTGTTGCAGTGATAACCATCTTACCCACTTCATTGCATTTTCTGATAATCATTTTCTGAACAATGGGAACATCCTGCGGCTCCATCTCAACACCAAGATCCCCGCGTGCCACCATAATGCCGTCTGATGCGGCCAGTATATCATCAAAATTCATCACCGCTTCCGGCTTTTCAATTTTTGCTATAATCGGCAGGTCAGATTTTCTTTCCTTCAGCCACTCACGCAGATCATATATATCCTTTGCATCCCGCACAAAAGAAAGAGCCACAAAATCTATCTTAAACTTAAGAGCAAATTCCAGATCACGCAGATCTTTTTCCGTCATGGCGGGGGTTGAAAGTTTCATTCCCGGCAGGTTCATTCCCTTTTTGGGTTTCAGCGTTCCGCCATTGATGATTTTGCAGATAACTGAATTCATCGTCTTATCCTCAATCTGAAGTTTCAGCAGTCCGTCATCTATCAGAATAATATCGCCAATCTGTGCATCCTTTGGCAGGGGGGTGTAGGAAGTGGAAACTTTTTTGCCGGTCCCCTTTATCTTCTCTGTGGTAATCTCCAGCATCTCGCCGTTAATCAGTTCATAGGAGGGCTCCTCAAGTTCTCCCACACGTATTTTGGGGCCCTGCAGATCCAGCAGAACCGCAAGAGGGGAGTTTTGCTTCACCCTTGTTTCATGAATGGTATGAAACAAATCGTTATAAAACTCGTAATCTCCGTGAGAAAAGTTAAGCCGCACACCGTCCACACCCACATCCATTAATTTACGGATGCTTGCCAATGAGGAAGTAGCCGGACCCAATGTTGCTAAAATTTTCGTCTTTGCAAATATTCTGCTGTCATCCTGGAACATAAACCCTCGTGTATTTATTCATTTGTTAATAATTACCGGAAACCTGCCGCGCAACTGCGTAATATAGCAAATTTATCACTTACCGCACTTTCCCGCCGCCACACACGGCGGAGATGCAAAGTAATTCACAGTACCTGCGCCGGCTTATATATAAAGGATATGCGCTGATGCGGGCCGCAGCCCGCACAGCATCCATATATATTAGCTTTTCTTTAATGCGTCCCGGATTTCTGTCAGCAGCTGAACCTCAGCACTCGGCTTTGGCGGCTCAGGAGCCGGTTTTGCTTCCTCTTTCTTCTGCATAGTATTCAGTGCTTTCAGAAACAGAAACAGAACCCATGCAATAATCAGAAAATCCACCGCTGTTAACAGAAAATTGCCGTAATTTATCGTAACCGGATCAGTACCGGCACTCTCTTTAATCACCAGCTTCAAATCTCTCAGCGGCATATCCCCAAGCAGCAGTCCTATAGGCGGCATAATGATATCCGCAACAAAGGAGCTGACAATTTTGCCAAACGCTCCTCCAATGATAACACCAACCGCTAAATCCACAATGTTGCCTCTTTTGGCAAACGTTTTAAATTCCTGAATCATACTCATCTTTGTATCCTTTCCTCCTGTGTCAGATAAATGTGTAGGTAATACCCAGCTGCAGCGCCTGCTTCAGCTGTGTTTTGGGAGACTGTGCTTTCTCATATATCATCAGCACATTCATATTCACATTAATATACTTGCTTATTTTTGCTGTCACCGTATTATCCCAGCGGACATCCCAAACATCAAGAGAACTGAAACGCGAAAACAAACGCAGCTTGGTATCAAGCACCAGATTTTCTTCCAGATTGTACTTTGCATTGGTCACCGACTCAATACCGGTCTCAAATTTAAATGCCTCAAGCTCTCCCGGTGTATCGGGGTCATCAGAATAACTGCGGAAATTATTAGTGAACACTTCCTGAAATGCAGTACCAAGCCGAGTGCCGAATGCCGGCTGCGGATTGTATGTAAAACCGAGCGACTGCGTTACATACCCGGGGTCAAAAAATCCTGCAATGCGAGGGGTCAGAGGATTCTTATAATCAAACCCATCCGTTAAGGATGTCCTGACCGTGTTGGAAAAAAACGGATCAACAGCCCAGCCCACATTATAGGCAACAAGGTTTTCCAGAAAAAACTCATTATCGTTAGTTCTGAAATCTGTTTCCCCCTGCTTGGTTCTGCCGAATGCAACCTTCAGGGTATTTCTGCTCTTCCATTTTTCACCCAGGTACTCCGCGCCAACATTGCCGATAACAGTCCACGCAAAAGTATTATCTCCGCCCTGCGACCAATTAGTAAGCGATACCTGATTGATATTAAGAGACGTAACTGCGGAGTATTTCCACATAGTTGCAGTGCTGTCCTGTCCGTAAACCATAAGGGAAAGCAAAACTAAAAGAACGTAAAATTTTTTCATCGAATCCTCATGTTTATAATAATTTTCGTCCCCCACGGTTCAAAAATAATCAGATTTTATAATTCTGTTCAATAATTTTATTGTTTGACTGCAAGGAGTAAAATTGTTAAGTTTCTGTGTGTCTAGAATTCTTTGCTTAAAAAAGGCCGTTTAATGGAATGTGTTCAGTTTCCGGATGAGATTCTTTCCCCCTTCATTACCTGCTTTTGGTATCATAAGGATGTCTCCTTTGATTACTCGCGGGATAAGCTGCTCCCCGACGGCACCGTACAGCTTATCATTGATCTCACTCCGGAACCGAAAAAACTTTACGCCTCAGAAACTTCTCTATGTTATACTGAATTCACCAAAGCATGGATATCCGGCGGACATACCAAATACATTGTTATTGAAGCTGCAAAAAAATCCAGCATGATAGGCATTGCCTTTAAGCCCGGCGGTGCGTACAACTTTTTTAACATCCCCTTGTCGGAAATTAAAAATCAAGTTGTACCCCTTGCAGATTTTGCACCGCATATTCTCTCGCAGCTCCGTGATGCCATAATGGAAAGAGAAACACCGGATGAAAAATTTGCCGTTCTTTCCGGCTGTATGCATTCACTGCTGCGTGACAGAAACCAGACTAACCCCGTGATGCAGTATTCATTCCGCATGTTGCAGCAAAGTGCATCTGATATATCCATCCGCACTCTTGCAGATAAGACGGGATATACACAAAAGCATCTCATTTCCCTTTTTGAAAGATATACGGGACTCACGCCCAAGGAGTATCAGCGCCTCTGCCGCTTCCAGAATGTACTCAAGCAGATAGAAACCGAGCAGTCGCTCAGCTGGGCATCCGTTGCAGGCAGCTGCGGGTATTATGATCAGTCCCATTTCATTCACGATTTCAAAAAATTCAGCGGTATTAATCCCGTGCAATATCTCCGCACCAAAGGAGATTATTTTGGATATATACCATTGTATTAATAACAATAAGGTTAAATTTTTACAATACCGTTCCCCTTAACATCATTAACTTTCTCATTCACAATCAAAAGGATACACTATGGAGTTCAATGTTAACTGGTTAGCTGTTCTTGTTGCGGCACTTAGCTCTTTTCTGGTGGGGTTTGTATGGTATCACAAAGGCGTTTTTGGCACCATCTGGATGAAGGAATGCGGCTTCACCGATGATTCCATGAAGAATGCAAGCATGGGCAAAATCTTCGGACTCACGTTTGTTTTTTCATTTATCATGGCAGCTAACCTCGCTATGTTTCTGCAGGATCCACCCAAGGATTGCGGACTGGATCCCATCACCGCAGGCAACGGTGCCTTTTACGGTTTCCTGACGGGATTCGGCTGGGTAGCAATGTCCACTTTTGTGACCGGACTCTTTGAAATGAAAAGCTGGACCTACATGCTCATCAATGCGGGTTACCACGTTGTAGCCCTCACCCTCATGGGGCTCATCCTCGGCGCCTGGCGTTAAGGAGGTATTACTATCGGGCGGAGCATATATACCTCCGCCCGGTTTCATCCCCCTTTTCTTCACCTTTTCATATCTTCCTGTTTTCCTGTAACTTACGGCTCACAATTTTCGCAAAGTTT
>CAYYJL010000236.1:0-5093 GCA_964472245.1 uncultured Ignavibacteriaceae bacterium
CTCAAATGCGATCTGTTCAATTAAATCTGTCAGCAGTGGATCAATTTGAACAGATTCCGATTGTTCACTGGTTATTTTGGCTTCCTGACGGGTGATAAGCCCGGATGTATATATATCCTTTGGGTAGTGTGTCAGAATTTGGCTGTCAATCCTATCCTTAAGGGGAGTTACAATACTGCCGCGATTGGTGTAATCCTCAGGATTTGCAGTGAAGACAAAGAGTATATCCAGCGGCAGGCGCATTTTGAATCCGCGTATTTGTATATCTTCTTCCTGCAGTATATTAAAGAGTGAAACCTGAATTCTCGCCTGAAGATCGGGGAGTTCATTGATGACAAATATTCCGCGGTTGGAGCGGGGGATTAATCCAAAATGGAGCACCCGTTCATCTGAATAGGGGAGCTTAAGTGTTGCTGCTTTTATCGGGTCTATGTCACCGATTAAATCAGCGGTAGAAACGTCCGGAGTGGCAAGTTTTTCAGTATATCTTTCACTCCGGTGAATCCAGGAAACAGGAGTATTATCGCCATGTTCGGCAATCATATCCTTTGCAATTTTGGATACCGGATGAAACGGGTTATCGTGTATATCCGAATCTTTAACAGCCGGGATATATTCATCAAGCAAATTAACCATGAGCCGGGCGATACGTGTTTTTGCCTGACCGCGCAGCCCTAACAAAATTATATTATGCCTGGATAAAATAGCATTCTGTAAATCGGGGATAACAGTATCATCATAACCGTAAATCCCTTCAAACGGATTTTTCTTTTCGACAAGGAACTTGCGGAGATTGGCTCTCATCTCATCCTTTATCGGCCTGCTCTTATAACCTGCTTTTTTAAGTTCCCCTAAAGTTTCAATTGCTGTCAACTGCATGGTACTCAATTATCTTAATCTCTTTTTTCTGTTTGTAATGTAATCTTCAAATATATATTCGCCAAGACCCTGTAAACTGGAGTAGAAAGCCCTGCCGTTGTTTTCTTTGGTAAATTCTGCCACAAACTGCTGCAGATAAGGGTCCCGGGCAATCATAAAGGTGGTAACGGGAATGTTCCGCTTTCTCGCAATATGTGCATAATCCAGTGTTTTATTAACGATTTTACGGTCTAAACCGAAGCTGTTTTTATAATATTGTAAACCAATTTTAAGGCAGGTTGGTTTCCCGTCTGTAATCATGAAAATCTGCTTGTTGTGAGTTTTCCGTTTGCGGAGTATATCCATTGCAAGTTCAAGACCTGCCACCGTATTCGTATGATAAGGTCCTACTTTCAGATACGGTAAATCCTTTACCTCGATTGGCCATGCATCGTTACCAAAAACAATTATATCCAGGGTATCCTTAGGGTATTTAATCTTTATCATCTCAGCTAATGCCATGGCAACATTTTTTGCGGGGGTTATTCTGTCTTCCCCATAAAGAATCATGGAGTGAGATATATCAATCATTAAAACAGTGGAGGTAATAGTCTTCAGGTCTTTTTCCTGTACGGAAAGGTCTTCCTCGGACAGGCTGAATGATTCAAGTCCATGGTTAATTTGCGCATTACGGAGCGACTCAGTAAGGTCTATCTGCTCAAAGCTGTCACCAAATCTGAATTCCCGTCTGTCAGAGGTGAACTCATCACCCTCACCGGTTTTAGGTGTGCTGTGATTTCCTTTTGAGGATTTACGGAGCTTACCAAATATTTCTTCCAACGATTGTTTACGGATGGATTGTTCAGTCTTTCCTGTTATGCTGAGATTTCCATCAATCGGATTCTCCTGAAGATAATTTTTATCCTTCAAATCCCGGATAAAATCTCCCATTCCATAATTGCTGTCTGTTAACCGGTATCTGCGGTCCAGGTCATTCATGATTTCTAAAGTCTGGCTGACATCTCCTGAAGTTATTGTCAGGAGCTGCTGAAAGATTTTGAGTAAATCATTAAACTTATCACCTGAGCCCGGGGGAGGTGTATATCCGGTAAATCTGATGCCTAACATTCTACTTTTGAGGAGTAATTAAAAAAATGAACCACACTTTCTAAACTTACGGAACATGCCATAAGTTTCAAAGTAAACTAAGGTTATTTAATTTTCTCCAAAAAAGCTATCCTGTTCTGCACATATTTATTAGCCGGGTCAAGTTTTAATGCCTGCCTGTAGTTTTTAAGAGCTAACCCTGTATTCTTATCCTCGGAATATGCATCTCCCAATCCGATAAAGGCACTTTTATTCTCAGGGTTTTCCTTGAGCATTTCGTTGAAGACTACGATGGCATCTGGCACTTTTTTCCACCCGATTAAATCATAGCCGAATTGTTTTAATTCTTCCGGATTAAGGGAAAATGAAAGGAGCGGATTTTTCTTGATTTGTGTATAAGCATTAATGGAGCCGGCAATTCCGCCGCTTTCGTAAACAAGAGCAAGTGTGTCGTTAAGTGATTTAAGCGGCATAGACACTGAGTCGCCTAAGAAAATTCCTGCCAAATCCCGTGCAGGGGAGCCCTGGTTTCTGTCGGCAATGTTAATTAAATGGACTGCCACGAGTGAATCTGCGGGAATCATATACAAAAGCGAAACAAAACCGGTACCACCGCCGGAATGGGAGAATGTTCTTCTGCCCTTGGAATCAGTGCCCAGACTTACACCCAAGCCATAACCGGGCTGACTTCCATCAATCAGCCGTACCGGGGCAGTGAGTGTATCAAGATATTGTTTACTGATTATTTTCCCGCTGAGTAAAGCGGTGCCAAATAATAACAAATCTTCGGTTGTAGACAGAAAGCCGCCGCCGGCTATTTTTATTGAGAGGTCAGCCAGCTGGGCATTTGCCAGTTTTCTTTTATCATTTCGTATATATCCCTTTGCTCTGAAGGGTATAATTTGGCTTTGCACATCCGGCAGAGTGGACTTCATGCCGGCGGGAGTCATCACATGCTCCTGAAATGCATCATAAAATGATTTCTTTGTTACCTCTTCTATGACAGCGGTTACGAAATTATAAGCAAGAGTGGAATACAAGTACCTTGTTTTCGGTTGATATTCCAATGTATCATTTTTATGATATTCAATCAGATCGCGGGTGGTGGCAAAGTATCTGGTGCTGTTAAACTCGCCGTCTTTGTATGCCCTGAGACCGGAAGTATGGCTTAATATATTTCTTACTGTAACAGGCCACTTTTTCTTGGGCAAACCAGGTATATACTTTGATATATCTTCATCCAGATTAATAAGTTTTTTTTCAGCCAGCTTTACTGCCAACACACCCGTAAACAGTTTGGAAATTGATGCTATGCGAAACAACGAGTTTTTTACTGCCAGTGTCGGGTTTTCCAGATCAGCAAAACCTCTTATCTCATTAAGAAAAACAGTATTGTTTTTTGCCATCCCTACTGCAAGTGCGGGCAGTTTCCTGTTTTCATAATACTTAGTTGTATAATCCTTCAGTTTTGTGACGATGGATGTATCAACTGTCTGCACAGCTGAAATCTGCTGGGCAAAAACGGGGATTGGTGAAGTTAAAAAAAAGAGCAGACATAAAATGCTGCTCTTTAAGGAAAACAAGTTTTTAGTCAAATTCTGACCATCCTTACTCTATATATAATTATCTTTTCACGAGTATATTATCAATAATCTTATATTCTTTGGCTTCATCCGCACTCATAAAATAATCACGTTCGCAATCCTTATGAATTTGCTCAATGGTCTTGCCTGTGTGTTCGGAAAGTATTTTATAAAGTGTGTCCCTAGTTTTAACCATTTCTCTGGCATGGATTTCTATATCAGTTGTCTGCCCCTGCAAACCGCCGACCCATGGCTGATGTATCATAATTTTCGAGTGTGGGAGACTTGTTCTTTTGCCAGCTGAACCGCCTCCAAGCAATATCGCACCCATACTTGCTGCAAGTCCAACACAAATAGTTGCAACATCCGGTTTGATATACTTCATGGTATCATAAATTGCCAGTCCTGCAGAAACAGATCCGCCGGGGGAGTTGATATATAAGTATATGTCTTTCTGAGCATCTTCTGCTTCAAGAAAAATAAGCTGGGCAATCAGCAGACTTGCCACATGATCATCAATTGCTGATCCGAGGAATACGATTCTTTCCCGCAGCAGGCGCGAGTAGATGTCCATACCGCGTTCACCACGCCCGGTTTGTTCAATAACGTAGGGGACAAGCTGATTAAAAATTTCAATTTTGTTCGATTCCATACAAACTCCGTTATAATTATTCTTTATTGTCTGCGGCAGGAGCGACAAATTTTCTGGTATTGACTGATTTCAGATAATCTGTAAATACACGGGATTTTATTTCGTCTTGTCCGCGTTCACCACTGTAAAACTCAACCAATATTTCGGCAGGATAGCCCGTTGTCTTGGCTACATTTTCAGCAACTTCCTGAATCTTTTCAGGCGTAATCTGCAGATTTTCTGCTTTGTAAATTGCTTCACGTATATAATACCAACGGAGTGCCCGCACAGCTCTTGGACGTATGGCTTCAAAGATTTGTTTCCTGTCCAGGGAAGGCATCTTTCTCTTTTTTCTTTCCTCAACCTCTTCGTCAGTCAGACGGTTCATGTAATTTTCTAAGAAGGTTGCCGGGGGAGCAAATTCATGCTGAGAAAGTACTTTGTCTTCCAGCTTATTCAGGAATATATCATCAACTCTCTGATCATAATATGCCTGAATTTCCGTGCGGATTTTGTTTTTAAGCTCTTCCTCGGTCTTGCAGGCCTCATTGCTCAATTCAAGGAACAGATTTTCATCTTTTTCCGGCGGAACAATTTTTTCAATTTTTTTAATCGCAGCTTTGTAACGGTAGTTTACAACATGCTCTTCTTCTTTACCGTCCTCTTGTTTGTGGGTATGACGGTCCTCAAAAGTGAACTCGAATTCATCCCCGGCTTTTTTACCGGCACTTTTTTCTACAATTTCCTTATTCACGTTTTTGTTATCCAGGCGGATTTCCATATCCTTACCACCGGACTGAGAATCTAATGAGCCATCATCTAGAACCTTGGCTATATCTGCTGTTATAATTAAATCTGTCCCTTCAACCACTTCAACCGGCTCTCTGGTGCTTCTGGAATCAAGCAGCTTAGTA
>CAYYJL010000237.1:0-5067 GCA_964472245.1 uncultured Ignavibacteriaceae bacterium
GTGTCTCCAGGTTTACAGTTTTTGTCTGAGGGTTCCACGTATATATCGATGAGAATTTTAAGGGAGTCCGGATTAATCAGCTCCTTAAAGTCTTTATCTTTAACGCTGCCCGGATCCTCTTCCAGAAATAACCGGTCATACAATCGTGCTTCTGCTTTGACGGCATGATCTGCAGAAACCCAGTGAATGGTGCCTTTCACCTTTTTTGTGGAGGTGCCTGTTCCGCTGCGGGTTTCAGGATCGTACGTGCAATGAAGTTCTGCAATGGTGCCATCAGGATTTTTTATTACCTCTTCGCACTTAATTATATACGCATAACGAAGCCGGACTTCTGCACCTGGAGCCAGACGGAAATATTTGGGAGGAGCAACTTCCATAAAGTCAGTCTGCTCTATATATAGATCCCTGCTGAAAGGAACCTTTCTGGTTCCCATAGAAGGATCTTCCGGATTGTTAACCGCGTCCATCTCTTCAGTTGTGTTTTCAGGATAATTTGTAATTACCACTTTAAGGGGCTGCAACACACCCATAACGCGGGCAGCTTTTTTATTCAGATCCTCGCGGACAGCAAACTCAAGAAGAGCAATATCAGTCATCGCATCCCTGCGGGCAACGCCAATGATATCAGCAAAATTTCTGATTGATTCTGATGTATAACCTCTTCTCCGCAAGCCGCTGATTGTAGGCATTCTGGGGTCGTCCCAGCCATCCACATAGTTATTCTTAACTAAATCAAGCAGTTTGCGTTTGCTCATGACTGTATAACTCAGATTGAGCCGGGCAAATTCTATCTGCTGCGGATGATATATATTCAGTTCATTCAGGAACCAATCATAGAGAGGGCGGTGATTTTCAAATTCCAATGTGCAGATTGAGTGTGTTATACCTTCCAGAGAATCCTCCAGCCCGTGAGCCCAGTCATAGGTTGGATATATACACCAGTTATTGCCCTGGCGGTGGTGTTCTGCGTGCACGATGCGGTACATAATGGGGTCACGCATGTTAAAGTTGGGTGATGCCATATCAATTTTTGCGCGGAGTGTTTTGGCACCGTTATCAAATTCACCTTTGCGCATACGGTGGAACAAGTCCAGGTTCTCTTCCACGGAACGGTTGCGGTATGGGCTTTCCTTGCCGGGTTCGGTCAGCGTTCCGCGGTTCTGCCGTATTTCGTCGGCAGTTAAATCACAGACATACGCTTTCTCCTTTTTAATCAACTCAACGGCAAAAGCATACATCTGTTCAAAATAATCTGATGCATAAAAAAGCCGGTCTTCAAAATTTCCGCCAAGCCACTTCACATCAGCTATAATAGAATCAACATATTCCTGATCTTCTTTTTCCGGATTAGTATCATCAAAGCGGAGATTAAATTTTCCGTTATAGTCCTCTGCAAGTCCGCTGTTCAGGCAGATAGACTTTGCATGGCCTATGTGCAGATAACCGTTCGGTTCAGGCGGGAATCGGGTGTGTACACGGCCCTGCCATTTGCCGGTTTTTAGGTCTTCGTCAATAATATCGCGAATGAAATTGGATTTTTTAATGGAGCCGTCAGACGGAGTATTTTCTGCCATGGGGAACTATTTTTATTTTTGATTAACTGCAAATTTATTCAATTATACAGTCAGTTACCACATGGAAATGGGCTGAGCCGCCCGATTTTTTTGACAATTTCGGAAATACTTGGTATATTTAAAGTCTATTTAAAATTTTTGTTTTGCTGGGATAGCTCAGCTCCGTAGGAGTCCCTCCGGGACTGGTAGAGCAGTCCCGACATGTCGGGATAATCAGCAGGTCATATTAAAGTTTGTTAAAAATGCTGGGATAGCTCAGCTGGTAGAGCAGCTGACTTGTAATCAGCAGGTCGTCGGTTCAAATCCGATTCCCAGCTCAAAGCCCCAATCGTAATGGTTGGGGTTTTTCATTTTAAAAGGGATAGCTCAGCTCCGTAGGAGTCCCTTCGGGATTGGTAGAGCAGTCCCGACGTGTCGGGATAATCAGCAGGGCATCGGTTTCCCGCAAGCGGGATTTCGCAAGCTCAACCTCCGATTCCCAGCTCAAAGCCCCAATCTTTATGGTTGGGGTTTTTCATTTTAAAGGGGATAGCTCAGCTCCGTAGGAGTCCCTTCGGGATTGGTAGAGCAGTCCCGACGTGTCGGGATAATCAGCAGGGCATCGGTTTCCCGCAAGCGGGATTTCGCAAGCTCAACCTCCGATTCCCAGCTCAAAGCCCCAATCGTAATGGTTGGGGTTTTTCATTTTAAAGGGGATAGCTCAACTCCGTAGGAGTCCCTTCGGGGCTGGTAGAGTAGTCCCGTCTTGTCGGGATAAACAGCAGTACCTCGGTTTCCCGCAAGCGGGATATCGCAAGCTCAACCTCCGATTCCCAGCTCAACGCCCCAATCTTAATGGTTGGGGTGTTTCATTTTAAAGGGGATAATAAGCAGTGCCTTGGTTTCCCGCAAACTTAACTCCCGTTTCCCGTGAGAACGTAAATATCTCAATAGTGAGGGCTTTGTTGAACTAAGACCGAAAGACCGAATTTTATGATTGAGTGTATCATCATTTGTATAAATTAAAAAACCCCGGGTTGACCGGGGTTTGAAAAATAGAAGTTGGAAAAGAGATTGACTATTTGTTCAATGTCATCTTCTTTGTTGATGAATAATTTTTTCCATCCTGACCAACAGCATCAATTGTATAATAATAAATACCTGAAGTGAATCCAGCTGCATTAAAGTTAATGTTATGGGTTCCTGCAGTGTAATCAGCGTTTGTTAATACACTAACTTCCTGACCTAAAGTATTAAATATTTTTATTGATACCTTGGAATCTACGGCAAGATTAAAGGAAATGGTAGTTGCCGGATTGAATGGATTCGGGAAGTTCTGAGCCAGGTTAAAACGGAGCGGAGCAGTCAGATCAACTTCAACAATTGAAGAATAAGCATAGCTTCCGTCAAAATCCAATTGACGAAGACGATAAGAATAATTACCGGCTGCTACGTTTTTATCAACATAAGAATAATTTTGGGTGGTTGTGGAGGTTCCGTTGCCCGGAATGAAGGAGACTCTCTGATAATCACCATTACCGGATTTTCTTAACACTTCAAATCCATAATTATTTTTTTCAGTTGCTGTTGACCAATTGAGAACTACATCATTCTCTCTTGTTGATGCACTAAAAGCAGTAAATTCAACAGGAACAATACCGCCAAGTTCATAACCAACGAGAGCTTGATTTTGGAAGTTGAGGAGTAAAATACGTTTTCCGTTTATCATACAAATTTCCGCACCACCGGCAATACCAACATTGGGACCAGTATATGTAAAGGAATAGGTATTCAAAGTAGCACCGGTAGCAATGCTGATTTTCTCTAAAGAAGCATTCGCTCCGCCAGTGACCTGATTCCAGACCCACAGATAAGCCGGCTGACCGGGGATAGAATCAAAAGCAAGACCGTATTTTCCTGTGAGAGTACTGGTAATGGTTTGTTTTAATACACCTGACATATCATGCAGAAAGATGTTGCCGCCAAATCCGGTATTCCAAATTCCGTTTCTTGTGGCATCATAGGCAATGGCTCGGGTGGAACCACCTGTCAGGGTGATGGTCTGAACTGTTGCAAGAGTAACCGGGTCAAGTTTTAAAACACCGGTTGTGGAGTTGCCGCCATAAAGGAAATTACCATCAGAGGTAAAGTCTCTTAAGGACCCGGCATACGTACCCGTATCAGCTAATGTACTTGGCCCGCCGCCAACGCCGTTTCCGTTATAACGGTAGAAGGTAGTTCCATTCCAGCGGAAAAAATGAAATTTGCCGGCATGAAAAATTACACCTGCAGAACCACCATTCATACCCGCAATCCCAGAGTAATTGAAATTGAACTGTGTGTTATATGGGAAACCCACCGGAGGGATTGTGTCGGTAGATATTGCACCTGTACCAGGTTTGAAAGCACCATCATTCTGTGCAAATGTTGCTGCGGACAGAACGAAAAACAATAGAAATAAGGAAACAGTTTTCATGTGAGACCTTTAATTAATTTGAAGAAAGAAGACACAAGTCAAAAGAATGACTCGCCGTTAAATTAATTAAATGTCATCAAATAGCAAACAAAATATATTTTCAAATGTTCATTTAAATTCAGGGTAAGGTGGTTTTCCGCTTGACTGTATAGGCGAAAATGAAAGCCTAAGAACTCCGGGGATTTTTACCATCAATTCAGAATTTATGTAAACTTTTTAATCAGTTTTTTATTGGGATTGGAAGTCTTGTTCAAAGCAAAGGCAATTTATAACCGATAAAAAATACCTGTCGTGGCAGAGGCCGCCGGGACTGTTTTTACCGTGGGTGGAATTCAGCTCTACCAAACATTAAACTCACTTAAACATCAGAACTATCCTGCCGATAAGCCGGAAGTTATTGATGTTATCTGCGAACGGAGAAAAAATGAAAAAGAATCACTTATGAGGGATGATCCGGACTTTATTCCGGCAAAGACGAATGACCGGGGAGTACTTCCGAGTTAAAAATTCCGTAGGGAGAAAAGGCAGCCGGAGATGTGTAAGCCAGGCGGAAAGAGATTGTATTTACAGCCGGAACTGGCTTGCGGCGATTAACGAATCCTTTCCTGATGAAAAGACTGTAGCCGCCGGGTTAACTGTATTGGATAAGGGGACATCAATTACAAGTATTTATAGTTGCTCTTTTGGCAGGAGAATCAGTCCCGATGAGTCGGGATCGGTTTTCCGTAAGAGGGATTTTTTGCGGACCTAATTTCAGATTCCCGGTACAAACTACCAATCTTTACAATTGGGGTTTTCATTTTATTTATGATTAATCTCCGGGGAGGTCTTGTTATATATACAGGACACCGGTGTTATGTATACCGGTGTCCGTGAGATTAAATTATATTATTTAAGTATCGTTAGTTTTTTGGAGGCAGCAAAAGTTTTACCGTCGTTTTGAGCCACTGCAGAGATTGTATAGATATATACACCAGACGGGAGATCAGCAGCTGCAAAGGTAATTGAGTGGGTCCCTGCATCACGAACTCCCTGTGC
>CAYYJL010000238.1:0-5052 GCA_964472245.1 uncultured Ignavibacteriaceae bacterium
CAGTGGAGAAAAGAAAATTTATCATCGGAGGAAATATCCATCAAAGTGGATACACCGTTAACGGTATCGCCTGCTAACAACAATTTTTTCTGGGTTATCTGGTGTATAGATGAATACAAAAACAGAAGCCGCTCCAAGCCGGCAGGATTTACAATAGAGTAGTATGGATATAACAGATAAATTCGGATATATAAAGAACTTAGGAAAGGAGCAGTTTGAAGCGCTGCTTTCCATGAGCAATATGCTTAACCGCGATATATATGAGGAGGAGATAATCCATGACACCTTAGACTGGGTGCTGCATGTGGTTAATGCAGAGCGGGTAATGATAAGCAGGTATAATCCGCAGAGTGAAATGTTTGAGCTGATTGCTTCAAGAAACATACAGAAGGATGTGGTAAACAGTCTGGCGGATTTTTCCACGGGGTTGCTGCGGCAGGTATTGGAGCGGAAGCAGCCGGTGTTATATCATGATGTGCAGAATGAGGAGGGGCTGAATCAGTACGCAAGCGTTCTGCTGAAAAAAATCCGCTCGGTCATCGGTGTGCCTCTTATGAAAAACGAAGAGGTGTGGGGTGTTATCCTTGCAGACAGCCAGTCTGACCGGCGGGAGTTTACGGAAAGCAATCTGCTGTTCCTGAATTTTATGGCTAACCTGGTTTCACATGCACTTGACCGCGCAGGCAAGCTCCGCGTTTTGGAAGAGGATAACCGCCTGCTGAAGCACAGGATGGAAGAATATATAGAAGTGCCGGATATGATAGGCACAAGCAAAGCGATGAAGGATTTATCCAAACTAATACACCGTGTTGCTGCATCTGATGCAACGGTGCTGCTGCTGGGCGAAAGCGGAACCGGTAAGGATGTTGCAGCCAACGCCATACACCGCTTAAGTGCCCGCAGGGAAAACGCTTTCCTCGCACAGTTTTGCGGCTCCATACCGGATACATTGCTGGAGAGTGAACTGTTTGGATATAAGAAAGGTGCATTCACCGGAGCCAATGCAGATAAAAAAGGATTGCTTGAAGCTGCTGACAGCGGCACATTTTTCCTGGATGAAATTGCGGATATATCTGTTGCATTGCAGGCAAAACTTTTGCGGGTTCTAGAAAACCGGGAGATCATGCGGCTTGGTGATACACAGAGCAGAAAAATAAATGTGCGTATCATTACTGCAACCAACAAAGATTTACAGCAGCTGGTTAAAGCGGGTGCCTTCCGTGAAGATTTATATTACCGGTTAAATGTTTTCCCTATTCATCTGCCGCCTCTGCGGGAAAGAAAAGAGGATATATCCCTGCTGGCCCGGCACTTTATGGATAAGCTGGGTGGTGAGGAAAAGAAACTTGGCCGCTTTGCATTGGTGAAATTAGAAAAGTACCACTGGCCCGGTAATGTGCGGCAATTGTTTAACGTGATGCAGCGTGCGATAATTCTCTGCGAAGGTGACCGCCTGGAGGAAGAACATATAATAGTAGAAGATAGTCCGCAGGGCATCAGTTTTGACGGAACGCTGAAGGATTTTGAACGGCGGATACTGCTGAAGCGGCTGGAGGAGAATAACGGTAACCGATCACAAACAGCGGCATCGCTTGGTGTTTCCGTACGCTGGGTGCAGTTTAAGCTGAAAGAAATAGGAGAGAAGTAAAAGATGCCCGGAACGGCGGATGGATTAACAGCAGGTAAGTTCAGGGTACTTGAGGTTATCAAAAAGGACGACCTGGCCGCAGTATATAAAGCGGAAGATACATCTGCCGGCGTAACGGTTGTTCTGAAGACATTAAAAACAGCGGGGTTGCCTGATCCATCAATAGAAACGCGGTTCCGGCGGGAATCCAGTCTCCTTGCCGAGATGGAGCATCCTAATATCATTACCGCCTCAGAAAACGGCAGCGCGGATGGACTGCTGTATATATCATTTGAATACTTTGAAAGTGAAAACCTGCGGACACTTCTGCAAAAAGGGCCGCTTGCCGGAGAGATAAAATATATATTAGTCAAGCAGCTTTTTGCAGCATTAGAGTACGCACATGCCAAGGGGATTATTCACAGGGATATTAAACCGGAAAACATTTTTATTGATGAAAGCAATCACCTTAAGCTTGGTGATTTCGGACTGGCAACTGGCGGCTCTGAAAATTTTGTAACTTCGCAGTTTTCTGTGGTTGGCACGCCCGGTTATATGTCTCCGGAACAGATAAACGGAGTCCCCTTAACAGCAAGCAGCGACTTGTTTTCTGCAGGTATAGTTGTATATGAACTGTTTAGCGGTAAAAATCCTTTTGTGGGAAAGGATGTGAATGAAACCATAAACGCAATCATGTCCTTTGATGAAGCGGTATTTATGGAGTCCGCAGCAGAAATGCCGGAGCCGGTACGAGAGCTTTTGGCGGCTGTAATGAAAAAGAATCCTGCTGCGCGCTCAACCGATGTATATACAAAGGCAGCAGCACTGCCGGGTGAGATACATAAACATTTTGGCAAAAAGAGAAAAAACAAAACAAGTACATCCATTTTGCTGCGGTACAGCTGGGCGGCAGTACTGGCTGCTGCATTGGTAATATATATACTGTATCCGGGCGGCAGTGAGGCGGTTCCGGAACAGGGGGAAACCGTACTTTTAACAGAAAATAATCCTGCCGTTGGCGGATCTCCCGAACAAAATGAAAATAAAAATGCATCCGGAGACCCGGCTAAAACGGAAACGTTGCATGCAGGCAAATCCGCTGACAAGGAAGCAATCCCGGCGGATACCAAGCAGGAAAATATTTCTCCGGTTAAAGCGGATGTATATGGCGCTCTGATGGTGGAGTGTGTGCCCTGGGGAGTGATATATATCAATGGTGAGCAGAACGAGACAACTCCGGTCAAAGAGCCGATGAAATTAAAAACAGGAACGTATCGTTTGAGTATAAAAAATCCCGCGTATCCGGAATATACATCAGAGGCGGAAATTCGGGAAGGGGAAACAACCGTGATAAAAGTAAATCTGGAAAACCTGATGGGATATCTGGAGTGTATGGTATTCCCCTGGGGAAGGATTTATGTGGATGGCAGCTTTAAGGGGGAAACACCCTTGGCTGGGCCGATTAAACTTGCACCGGGGGAATACAGGATAACCGTTAAGAATAATGATTATCCGGATGCGGAGTTCACCGTGAAAATTTTGCAGAGTGAAACTTTTACATTGAAGCATAATTTTAAGAATAACGCCGAAAAGGGGCTAAATTGAAACATGGCATGTTATTTGCAAAATGACTATTTGGAACATAAAGAAAAATGAAGAATTCAACCATAAAACTGATATTTTGGCTCGTGCTGATTTCGGCACCGATTGGGGCACAAACCCAGTGGGAGCTATCCGGCATGTTGAGCCGCGGGCTTACGGCTGCTGCTGCGGTTACTGTTGATTCTGTTGTGTATGTACTGGGAGGATATTCTGATTCTGTACAAAGCGGTGTGGACTGGATACAAAAGTTTAATCCGGAAACGGGGAAATTCCTTCCGGTAGCCAGGATGAAAGTGCGGAGGCATTATCTGACTGCAGGTGTTTCCGGCAAGTATATATACTATACCGGCGGGGAGTACAGGGGTAATTATCACTCTTACGGTATCTTAGAACGGTTTGATACTGAAACCTATGAAGTTATTGCCGTAGATTCAAACAAAAAGTTTAACCGCTATGCTATGACCTCCGTAATAGATGACTCCATGATGTATTTTATCGGGGGTGATTCTTACGGCAGCGAACCGGGCGGCGGTAATCAGAGACCCTATATAATAGAATATAATCTGAATAAGAAAAATATTACCTATAATTACACAGGGCTGTTTTCCGGCAATCACATGCGCTCCGGACAGATGAGCCGGCTGATAGACAAGTATATATATATATTCGGCGGTGCATACAACACAGTGCTGGCAGATGTTTACCGCTATGACAGGGTGGCCAAAAAATTAACCAGGATTTTCCCCAATATGCTGGTGCCGCGTGCCTTTGGGTCTGCTGTTGTGCCGTACAGCAGCGGGGAGTTTCTGCTGACGGGCGGGTTTAATGAGGGAAGTTTTGCCCTTAACACGGTGGAAAGATTCCGTCTCTCTGATTCAACCAATATTAATAACACTAATATTGCCTCCCTGGGTTACAGACGGAAAAACCACATGTCAGTTCTGTACAGGGGTTATATATATATATTCGGCGGGACAGGGGAATTCAATCAGTATGTAAAGCAGATTGAACGCCTGCAGATATTAACGGGAACCGGTGATGATGAGCCCAAAGCAGAGCAAAGCGCCTATCTATTGGGTCAAAATTATCCCAATCCGTTTAATCCAGCAACAGCGTTTACTGTTTCTATACCAACAGAGAGTGATGTTTCTGTTGCTGTCTATTCGGTAACGGGTGCTCTTATAGATATTTTAGACGCAGGCGTTAAACAAGCAGGCAGTTATCAATATACATGGAATGCATCGGGTATGCCCTCCGGCATTTATTTTTGTGAACTGACAGCGAGACCGGTATATACTTCATCCGGTCAGGCGGCAGCCATAAAACAGAGAAGGAAGCTGCTTCTGCTTAAATGATAAAACTAACTGCTCTTCTTCTCTTCTTCAGTCTTGCCGGAGTTTCACACGCCGGGGAAGGCGAGTCTGTGCTTCTTGTTAAACGGGCTTTTGAAAATTTTGAATACCGCAACGTTATACGGCTGGCAGACTCTGTTCTTGTTAAAGATTCACTGCTTAGTGCTGCCGGAAAAATTGAAATTCTGCTGATGAAATCAGTATCCCATTTTTCACTTGCTGAAGAGAATCAGGCAAAAAAATCCTTTATTGAAATTCTGAATATCAACCGGGACTACACACCCGACTCAACAGTTATATCACCAAAAATTGTTGCATTATTCCAGACTGTTAAGGAAGATTACATTGCCATTAAACCTGCGGAAACAAAAGTAAAACAGGAGCCGGGGCAAAATGTAACTCAGCCGAATACTTCCACCGGACTTTTGAATACGATAGAAAAATACCGTATATATAACTCAGCCGTTACCC
>CAYYJL010000239.1:0-5047 GCA_964472245.1 uncultured Ignavibacteriaceae bacterium
CTATTTTCAATGTATCCACTGCTGCGGCATTCCAGGTGATATTCTGTGTTGTACCTGGTTCATATCCCTCGCCGCCAACCGGTGAGGTTAATGAAAGTACCGGTGCAAGGGTTACAAAGCTTGTTCCTCCGCCATTGGTTAATCCGGAACTGTTATATGCAGCTATTCTATAGTAGTAACGGGTATTTGGCTGCAGTCCATTTATGTATTTATTCACCTGCACATTGTTTAAACTCCGTCCTAAGTATAAGGTATCAGACCTCATTCCATACGAAGTAGTGGTGCCATAATCAAAATACCAATAAGTGGAGTCCCCCTGCGCATTAATAGTCCCATAAAGCCTCACCCGGTTTTGAGTTATTTCTCCGGCAGAACCGGTGAATGCCTGTGGCTTTGGAGGCACCAGTGTTGTAGTCCCCAGCAAAGTACCTTGACTGCTTCCGGCAGAATTGAATGCAATAATTCTGTAAGAATATGGTGCATTGGGGAAAAGACCGGTCAGATATTTTGTAACCGTTACCGTATCAAATCCTGAACCTATATATACGGTATCGGTGCGGCTGACAACTGAGCCGACAATATATTCAAAGTAATATTTCGTACTGTCCCCCATCGCATTAACTTTACCCCGCAGCCGCAAGCTATATATACCTACTGAATCCGCCTGCAGTGTCTGCACAAACGGTTTGGGCTGTAAAGGAGTGGTAAATATTGAATCAGCACCAAAAGAGGTGCTGGAACTGTTAAATGCTTTTACCCTGTAGTGGTACAACGTATTAGGTTTCAGATTATTTAGCAAACTGCTTATGCTTACCAAAGTATCACCGCTGCCTACTGTGAGCGTATCACTTCTTTTTGTGTAAGCAGTTGTGGTGTCGTATTCAAATACAGCCTTTGTTAATAAACCATTGGGGTTCACTTTTGCGGTAACCACAGCACTTTTGGGCATCACCGAAACTGGCGCTCCTGTTATAACAACAGGTACCGGAAGTGCCGGGGTAACAAAACTGCTGTCTCCGCCTGAGGAACTGCCGCCGGAATTATAAGCAACAATTTTATAAGTATATATACTGGCAGGGGTTAATCCGGTAACCTGCTTAGATACTGTTGTATATCCTGAACCTGCTCCAGCACTTGAGGTATCAGTATAATAAGTCTGCCCGCCTGTCGTATAACTGAAATAGTACTTCGTCTCCATACCATTTGGATCCACATCACCACGAAGATCAGCTGAACTTGCTCCAACATTAGCTGCCGACAAAGTGACCACCCGTGGAAGCTGCGGTGGAAGGGTGGTAAATCCACCTACAACCCCTTTGCTTACAGCATTTCCGCTAAGTGCCGTTATTCTATAATAATAAGTTGTTCCTGCCTGTAAACTCATGATGGTTTTGCTCAGGGCTATAAGCGAGGTGCCGGAACCTACATCAATAGTGTCCGTTTTGTTTCCCAGACCTGTAGTCAGGCCGTATTCAAAAAATGCCTTTGTTGGTAATCCGTTGGGATTTACCCCCCCGTTAATCCTTGCAGAGAACGATGTTATTGAATCTGCAAGTCCGGTATTTGCGGTCGGGGTTGTTTGGTAGGTAATATGTGCAAATGAGGGTGTAATATATCCATTAGTCGAACTAATAATACCTGCAGTTAACAGGCGCCCATTTTTATACGCAATGTTCTGCACCCGGGTTCCTGTAACATAGGTAGAAAAAACAGGATCTAAATCTCCGGTATTCATATCAACTCTACCCAGCAAGCTGGCAGAGGCATTATTGATGGTCGTAAATTGCCCGCCAATGTAAAGATTGGTGCCGTCTGTTTCCAAAGTATATCCAATACTGCTTAAATTTGCCCTAAACTGTGTGGTCAATATTCCAGACTGAAGTCCAAGTTTTGCAGAATTGCTTCTTGAAACACTGTTAACGGTCGAAAATCCGCCTGATATATATAATGATGTATCAGCGATTAATATATCCCAGACAGTTCCGGTGGTGGTAGCGTTCCATGAGGAATTCAATGTGCCTGAGGCAGCATCCAATTTAGCAATATATGATTTTGATGTTGAGTTTATCTGTGTAAAACTTCCCCCTATATAGATATTATTTCCTTGACCGGCAATGGCTTGTACGGTAGCATTAGCTGTTGGAGTCCATCCCGCATCTAATAACCCGGTCGCTTTGCTGATTTTTGCAAGATTTGATCGGTTCTGACCGGAAACAGCACTAAAAGTTCCTGCAACATAAAAATCCGTTTCGGTTACATATATATCCCGGACAGCAATAACCGCGGGACCTGAACCTGTGAAACTCGGATCCCACGTTAAATCTAGTTCACCAGTGTTCTTATTTATCTTGGCTGCTTTCCTCCTTACCACTCCATTGACTTTAGACAACTCACCAAAGAGATACAAATCATCCCCCTCTAAATACAGACGGTAAATCCCACCCTCTAAAACCGGTCTGAAATTAAAATCTACTATACCTGTTGCTTTATTAATCCTGCAGAGATGCTTTTGAAATATCCCTTCTGTTGAGGCAAATGTACCACCCGCAAGTATATTTTGACCGGAAATTGCCATTGCATTAACATCACCGCCGGTTAATATTTTCCATGTAGGGTCTTTTTGACCGTTGGATTCATGAACTCTGATAATTGTATTGTTCTCATTGAGCAATCCGCCACCCAGATAAATATAATCACCTGAGAGTGCAAGAGTATTTATGAACATATCGTGCCGCGCCCCCCACCCCGCATCCGGCTCTCCTGTTACCGCATCTAATCGAGCAGCACGATAAAAATTGGTATCTCCGTTTACCGCATTGAAACCCCCGGCAATATATACTTTATTGCCGCGTGCTTTAACCGAATAAACAACACTTGGTATAGATGGATTAAATCCGGGTGCGGTTACTGCTGTCTGATGTGTAAGCTTCGTAAAATATTTAACCGGCAGTGTATTAACTGTGGTAAATAGTCCGCCCACATATAATCCCGAAGAATCAGTATCCATAGTATAAACTAAATAGCTCAGGCTCGGCCGCCAGGAAACATCAAATAAGCGGGAGATTTCATCGATGCGTCCAATATATGGCTGTGTATAATTTTGTGTGGAATTTGAAAAACTTTGCATTCCGCCGCCCACATACAACATGTTATTGTAAGAGGTTAATGCAAAGACCAATCCGTTTACGCGCACGGACATTGTGCTATCCCAAGCCCCGGTTTGGGGATTTACTCGTATAAGGCGTCCTGATAAAGTGGTGCCCACCGTAGTAAACTCCCCGCCAATATAAAGACCGTTCGCATTTAAGTGTATTGCTCTGACAGGGGCATTTAAATTTAAGGATAGTTCGCCTACCGTTCCATCAGCGTGGATTCTTGCGATATACTTGCGGCTTTCATTCCCAACCTTTATGAAATCACCTCCCACGTACCACCCCCCGGCTCCGTCCGGTTCTATTGCGTACACAGTACCTGTTACCGGGGGAAAGTTAGGGTCAATTATAGAATTGTTTACATTGGTCTTTAAAGCATAACTTCTGTTTGGACCCACATAGGAAAAGGAACCGCCCAAATAAAGATAGTTTTCATCCTCTTCTATCCCAAACAAATTTGAATTGGGTGTCCAAAAATTGTTATCAATATTTTGTCCGTTAATGAAACCGGCAAAAAACATAAAAGTCAGCGTGAGCACCTTGAACATGGTGCTAACGGAAAATCTCACGCAACGCATCTCTAAACCTCTTTTTTTTTTAACTTTACGCTAAAAATTACTATTCAGAAATTAAATTTTTTAAAAAAAGATGTAAAGATTGGTAAATCTTTACATCTTTTAAGCTAATTAATCATGAAAACGAGATGGAAATCTATGTTTTGTAGTTTTAATCGTTTCTTTGCTGCTTTAAGTGTCCAAAGCGATTTTGCAAGAAAATGATGTCAAAAAATTTAGTCTAACCCATTTACATCCCCGGTCCCACGAAAAGCGGTTCTTCTAATTAATTCATTGAAGATATTTTTAAATCACTCCTGTGTAGGAAAATTCAACATCCCTTTACTATATTTGCGGAAAAGTACAGGTCAGATTACCCTTATGCCGAAAGCAGAAAACAAAACCACGGCAACCAAAGACTCCGTAGAGTCCTTTCTTAAAATGGTCACCAATAAACAACAGGCGGCTGATTCATATGAACTTATTGAAATGATGCAGTCCGTCACCAAACAGCCCCCGGTTATGTGGGGACCCTCCATCATCGGGTTTGGTTCCTACCACTACAAATATGAAAGCGGACGGGAAGGGGATATGCTGGCAGTCGGATTTGCTCCCCGAAAAGGTACCATGAGTATCTATATCATGGGGGGCTTTGCAAAATATGACGAGCTGATGACCAAACTCGGCAAACACAAAACCGGCAAATCCTGCCTTTATGTTAAAAAGCTGGATGACATAGACCGAAAAGTCCTTAAATCCCTGATTAAGGAATCCTACAGTTACGTCATCAAAAAGAAATGGGATAAACCCGGCGGGTGATTACTCTAATTTAAACCGCAGCCGCATGACTCCGTTTTCATAGGAACTGCTGATAATCCGGAATTTACCGATCTCTGAGGTATTGGATACATGCTGCCCAATGCACGGACAGGCATCATAATCCCCCACTTTTATAATCCGGATTGTATCACCTGTCCCCTCGGGCAAGCGTTCCAGATTGTAAAGTTTTTCCCCTTCCTCTTTTGGTATGTACTCTTCTGTTATGGGATGATTGCCGGCAATAACCTCGTTTACTTTCCCCTCAATCTGCCTGCGTTCTTCCTCCGTAAGGTCACGGTCAAACCGGTAATCACATTTGGATTTCTTCTTTTCTATATGTGCGGAAAAAGATCTCCCCCTGCCAAACATTTTCACCATGGTTCCGTTTAATATATGCTCTGCCGTATGCATCTCCGGCGGATAACTTTTACTCATAACCTAATCTTTTCCCATCAGCACCCTTCAGCGTGCTTCTTAAAATTATCAAGTATCGCCTGCCAGCCGGCTTTTTGCATTTCCGGG
>CAYYJL010000240.1:0-5044 GCA_964472245.1 uncultured Ignavibacteriaceae bacterium
CATTCCTTTATTCAGAAGCATTTGAACAGTTCCGTTATGGCTATGCATCGGCTGCAGGAGTTGTCCTCTTTTTTGTGACTCTTGCGGTTTCGCTGGTGCATATAAAACTGCTGGAAAAGGATATTGATTGAAAAAGGAAATTGGCGCCTTGCTGTTAAAAAATACTCTGAGAATACTATTCGCAGTACTCGCTCTCTTCCCTTTCCTGTGGCTGCTTAGCACATCGTTTAAGAACACGGGTGAAATTTTTGAATATCCTCCTGCATTTCTGCCATCTTCTCTCTCCCTCGAAAATTACGTTGATGTTTTCACTGCCGTGCCTTTTCCTGTCTATTTTCTGAACTCACTGATTGTTGTCGTGGTTTCTGTTTTAGCCAATTTGTTAATTGCCTCAGCGGCGGGTTTTGCATTAGCACGGCTGCACTTCCGCGGTAAAGGTTTGTTCTTCGTGCTTGTACTTGCAGCAATGCTTATCCCAAAAGAAATGATTGTTATCCCGCTGTTTACCGTAATACTCGGCTTTGGGTTAGCAGA
Organism: uncultured Ignavibacteriaceae bacterium; assembly: GCA_964472245.1. Lineage (GTDB taxonomy): Bacteria > Bacteroidota > Ignavibacteria > Ignavibacteriales > Ignavibacteriaceae > H2-BAC3. The sequence goes on from CAYYJL010000240.1 coordinate 535, forward strand.
TACACTGACTGGAGTGATACTTCCCTTTGCGGTTGAGGGAATTGCGGTTTTTCTTATGAGACAGAGTTTCCTGGCAATTCCCAAAGAGATTGAAGATGCTGCACTTATTGACGGCTGCACACCATTTAAATTATGGCTTCAGGTTATGCTGCCGATGACAAAGCCAACACTGGCAGCGCTGGCAATTTTTACTTTTATCGGAACCTGGGGAGACTTCCTCTGGCCGTTAATTGTACTCAGCAGTTCAGAAAATTTTACTTTGCAGGTGGGGCTCAGCCAGATGCTTGGCACCTTCATTAATAATTATAGAATGGTTGCTGCCGGCTCAATGCTGGCATTGATTCCCGTCTTCTTTGTCTTTATCTTTGCACAAAAATATTTTGAAAAAGGGATTATTGCCGGAAGCGGCAAATAATAGTATATACGTATGGCTGACTATCCGGACCTGAGACAAAAACTTATTAATGCGGATGCACTGCTGGAGCAAGACCGCTACCGTGATGCATATAAACTCTATTCAGAGGTTACGGAACATCTGATGCAGATGCTCGAAGAATCCGCCACCTCAAGAAAGATTGCCAAAGGTGCAGGGTGGGTTGCTGCTTTCCTCACCGGTGGATTTGGCCCGGAAGATTTGATTATTGTCCCGCTGGTAAATAAGTTTTTGATGAAGTTTCTCGGGTTGGATTTAGTCCAAACTCTTCAGATGCTTCTTATTGCTTCAACACGTAAATTATTTATCATAGGGTTGGACCGCTCCATCTCTGCGGAAATACCAACCAAACAGGTATTGGTGGATTTCCTTATATCATACCGTATCATAGGAGAGTCTGAAGATAAAAAACTTCTGGATAGTCTTTTAACACTCATTAATCCTTTTGCGGAAGATGCTGCCCTCAGCGGTGCGGAAACCCGTTATTCTGAAAATGATCTGCTGGGTGTCCTTCATCCCGAAACCTTACGGAACCATCCTCAGACATTTTACCTCAATGGTTTTCTGCTGCTCTATTTAACTGATAAAGAGCTGACGGGAAATTCGTTATATACATCACTCCGCCAGGGGCAGTCCAGGTATTATTCATCGTATCAGGAATACTACAAAGCAGCCGCTCAGCCGGACGATGAGGCGGCAAAAGCAAAATATTACGGAGATGTTTTTAACCTTCAGGGGAAAATTACTAAAGAGGATATACGCCGCCGATACCGTGAGTTGATGAAGAGGTATCATCCGGATAAGTTAACAGGAGCTACGGAAGCTGAGATAAAAGAAGCTGAGGAAAAAGTTAAAAAGATTAATGAAGCATACGAATACTTCAAGAAAAAGTATAATCTATGAGCTCTTGCCGTTCCTTAAGTGTGGTATAGTAACAATAAACTCTGAGCCCTTTCCCGGTTCGCTTTTCAGGCGAATTGTTCCTGAAAGTTTTTCAGTCATGCTTTTAGTAATAGCAAGTCCCAGTCCCGTTCCCTCATAACTGCGGTTTAACCCTTCGCTGGCTTGCCGGAACTCCTGCCAAACAACTTCCTGATCCTGTTTGCTGATACCTATACCGGTGTCCTTAACGGAAATTGAAAAATCTTCACCCCGCTCACTGTATGTAACGGTAATACCCCCGTCATGTGTAAACTTCAGCGCATTATTCATTAAATTGGTAAGAATATGAACAAGCATAGTTCCATCCGTAAATACATCTTGACAGACTTCAGGAGGGTTAAAGTCTATATACAATCCTTTCTTTTCTGCCGAAGCACGGAACAAAACAATCACTTCGTTAATCAGTTTTATTAAATCGGTCTGCCGGATATTAATCTCCACTTTCCCGGCTTCAATTCTTGCCAGATCAAGAATCATGTTCAACGTATTTTTAAGTCTGGAACCGCTGCCAAAGATGACGGAGGACATTCGTTTAATTTCCTCGTCCTCAGACAAATCCTGGATAATCTCTGCATAGCCCATAATACCGATTAATGGTGTACGAAGCTCATGGCTCATATTAGCAAGAAAGCTGGATTTCATCCGGTTCATCTCTTCTGCATGCTGGCGGGCGCGGTTCATCTCGGACTCCACCACTTTCCGGTCGGTTATATCTCTTAACAAACCAATCGAGCCGATAACTTTCCCATTTTCATCCTTCCACGGTTTGGATACATCCGAAAGCCAAACTTCATTGCCGTCTTTTCGTTTGATAAGATAATCCGCAGACCAGCTGGTGAATTCACCGGAAAGAAATTTTTCCACTAATTCTTCCCGCGGCAGCTGATATTTGGGATCAACGATGTGTTTCCTGACCATAAAGAAAAAACTCCCTTTTCTTATTTCTTCCGGGCTGTATCCCGTCAGAGTCTCTATGACCGGACTTATATATACGTATTCATTTGTATCATATCTAAGCTGATATGGTGCATCCTTAATGTTTTCAACAAGGAACTGAAAATTTGCCTGGCTTTCTTTAGCCAGCCACTCTTTTCGTTTCCTATCTGATATATCCCTGACTATCCGCTGCTCATACCAATCATTGCGGATATTCAGTTTAGTTGTAATAACTTCCGCGGGAAAGGTTTCACCGTTTTTGCATTTGTGCACTTCCTCGGCAAGCACAGATGATCCGGTTTGTTCTAAACTCATTGCCGGAACCTCTTTACGGAGCGAAGGCGGCCTAATATCTGAAATATGCATTTCTAAAATTTCATCGGAGGTATATCCGTACTTGTTCAGGGCGGCTCCGTTTGCTTCAATAATCTTCCCTCTGAGATTTGTTAAAAGTATTATATCCCCGGCATTTTTTAACCGCAACTCAAATTGCTTGAGTGTTTCCTGCTTTTCCTGATCCTGTTTTTTTTCTATTCTGAACCAAATTAAAACAAGCAGAAAATTCAGAACAACAAAGATGCTCAGATAAAACAGGAAATAAGTCAGATTTTGTTCAGTAAGAACAGCTTCAATATTTTTAAGCGGTGTGGTGCTTAATATAAACCAGTGAGTACCCTGCACGGGCACAAGCACTCCAACTGCTTCTTCACCAAATATTGATCTGCCTATGACAAGCTGCCCCGGTGCCTGCAAACCTTTGGACTGTATTAAATCCTGTTCCTCATAAGGATTAGATTTTCTCACAACAATGGAATTGGAATCTGTAATGAATGATGTATATACCGCCGTATCTGAAACCGCGTGTATCAAACGGTTCTTATATTCCGTTTGATAGCCGGATAAATAATTAATAATGGGCAATATGTTGGAATCAACATCTATACAGATAATTACATATCCTGCAGCTTCGCGGGTTCCATGCTGTATTATCGGAGAAAAAAGATACAGCAGAAAACTGACTGTATCATTAAACACAGCTCTTTCCCTGATGTAAATAGAATCATCAACCCCCAGCATCAAAGTTTTTGTAACAATCTGAGCATCAGGTACTATGGCATACTCATTTATGGAGGCAACCGGTTTTCCATCTCTGTCCAAAATCCACATGGCAGTATAATCGTGATTCAGCTTCATTTGAAGCAGCAGGGAGGTTATATTTTCTGCTGATGATTTTGCAGACGCCGGTTTGCGGCTTTCAGCAATCAGAGCGGCAATAGAGGAATTATTGCGGATATAATTAAGATCCTGCTTCCTTTCATAAACCCAATTGTTGATGTGCTCAATCTTTAAGGTATGAAGTGCAAGAATATTGGATTCAACCTCTTTATAGGTGTCGGTTTCATGCTCATTCCAGGCAAATCCGATAAGGACTATAAACACGATAATACTGACCCCGACGATCAGTCTAATCGGAATCTGCATACCGGATGTGATTGTTTTCATATTTTTTTAAATTAAAAAGAAACCTAACCAATACAAATATACAGAAAATTCAAGGAGCTTATGTTGTATTATTACCTGCCCCCTTTCTTATTTCCATTTGGCTGAATTAAACTCCTGAATCAATGACTCAGCGTCCCATCCCTTATCTTTATCAATTTCCGGATTTGCCAGATCCGCACTTATTTGTTCTTCCAATTCTTCAATAATACGCTTGGCAGTCAGCAAATATTCCTGATTATCTTTGCGTATTTCCGCAAGTTTTTCGAGCGATTTTTCATCATGCCTTAGAAACTTTTGCATTGCCCGGTGCGTAGAGTAAGCGCGGTGACCAGCACTGTTGAGAATATCGGCACCCATTCGCAGTGAGGTGTCAACAGTCTCTCTGTAAACATTTTTAACGCCAAGTTCCATCATATCATATGCATCGCCTCTGTCAAAAGCACGTGCATAAATCTTTAATTGCGGGAAATGTTTTAGCGCCGTTTCAATCAGGGCAATATTCCTTTCGGGTGAATCCAGGGCAGCTACCAGAATGTTTGCATGGGCGGCGCCGGCACTGTGCAGCAAATCATGCCTGGTCGCATCCCCGTAATAAACCTTAAACCCGAGCTTTCTTAAAACATCTACTCTGTCTGAATCGTTATCAAGCAGTGTTGCGTGAACTCCGTTTGCACGCAGCAGACGTCCTACTATATT
>CAYYJL010000241.1:0-3183 GCA_964472245.1 uncultured Ignavibacteriaceae bacterium
ACCGGAGCTGCTGGGGATCTGTGAAGTCGAAAATGCTCAGATGGTCCACCGCCTGGTTAACGACAATATGATTGATCTGCGGTTTAAGTACATCCATACGGATTCTCCCGATGAAAGAGGAATAGATGTCGGGTTGCTCTATAAACCGGGTACTTTTAATGTACTCGAACAATCTGTTGTTTCTGTTGCCCTGCCGGACGGATACAAAACCCGTGATATTTTGTTAGTTCTGCTGCAAATGCGCAATTCCTACAAAGACACCCTGGCTGTATTTATCAATCACTGGCCTTCCCGCAGAGGTGGTGAAGCCGAGTCTGAAATAAACAGGGTAACTGCCGCTAAAGCCCTCAGGGCAAAAGTCGACGAAATAAAGGAGAGACGGGGTCTTCAAAACGTGATAATAATGGGTGATTTTAATGATGAGCCGCATAATAAATCCATTATTGAAGAACTGAACGCAATTCAGTTTACCTGTGATTCCAATAAAAATTTATCAAAGTATCAATCGGAAGGTAAACTGATAAATGTCTCTCAGGAAGCTGTAAAGCTTGGTGAGGGGAGTTACAAGTACCGCGACCAGTGGAATATGCTTGATCAGATAATTTTATCGTCCTCTTTGGTGTTATCAGACCGATTCAACTATGTATGCAAAAGTTTTGAGGTTTTTAAGCCCTATTTCATGGTGCAAAAGACAGGTAAGTATGCGGGTACAGCACTTCCCACTTACGGCGGAAATACGTATTTGGCGGGATACAGCGATCATTTTCCAGTATTAGCAAGGATTGCCGTTAAAAAATGAGTAAACGGAAACTTATCATCATCGGTGCGTCCGGAGCTTTGGGGAGCGGTGCGGCGGGATCACTTATTCAAAAAGACTTTGATGCGGTTTACCTTCCGGGTGTTGATGCCGCAATTTACGCTGCTTACAAAAATACAGTCATATTACCCAAAGTTGACTTTTCAAATGAACAGCAATGCGCTGCTTTTTTTGAGCAATTAGAGGTTAATCCTGCCGATAAGTGGTTTTTGTTCAGCTCTGTAGGCGGTTATACAGGCGGGAAAAAGCTCGCTGAACACAGCGTGGACGAGCTTCATAAAATGGTTATGCTGAATATCAAGGTCTCTTTCCTGATATTAAAGCATTTTACCGGGTTAGTTGCCGGATGCTCCGGAGGTTCTGCAATGTTTACTTCTGCGATGACCGGGCTTTCACCGGCGGAAAACAATGCAGTTTATGGAGCGACTAAAGCAGCATTAAACTATTTGGTGCAATCCGCAGCCCTGGAATCTCAAAAGATGAATTTATCGGTGAATGCAATTGCTCCTAATTTGATTCAGACCCCTGATAACCTTAACTGGGCGGGGGAGGAGGCATATGCCAGAATGCAAAACCCTGCAGAGGTTGGGGAACTGGTGTATCAGCTGTTCAGGAATTTTCATATCATGACAGGCAATATAATCGAGCTCTCTGTGCGCTTTCCCGGAGTTAAATTTTAAGAAAACATGGGAAATTCCATAAAATTCATTTTTATATGAAGATAATATTTTCTAATTTTACTTATATAACTTCGAAATCAAAGAAGAATTTTTATAATTTAATTTATCCCTAATCAGGAGGTTTAGCTTTATGCTTTTTGGAGAAATCCTCGCAAATGTCTCTTCATTCATTGCTCAACAAGGCGGAGCGATGAACTGGCTTACAGAAAAATATGTTGCCGGTGGTGGATTTATGCACCCGATTCTTGCCTGTTTAGTCATCGGTCTCGGTTTCTCTATTGAGCGTTTCTGGACCCTGACAAGATCATCAATTAACACTAAAACCTTTATTGTAAAGGTTAAAGAAGCTCTCAAATCCGGCGGAATAGAAGGCGCAAAAGAATTGTGTATGAATACCCGCGGTCCGGTTGCTTCCGTTTTCTATGCAGGTCTGTTAAGAGCTGATGAAGGATTGGAATCAGTAGAAAAAGCTGTTATGGCTTATGGCGCAATTGAAATGGGCTTTCTGGAAAGAGGACTCATTTGGATTAACACTTGTATCACCATTGCTCCTATGTTAGGATTTACGGGTACGGTACAAGGTATGATCGAATCATTCGACGCTATTGCAGCAGCTAACCAGATTTCACCAAGCATCGTTGCTACCGGTATTGCGGTTGCGTTGCTGACCACTTTATTTGGTCTGGTTGTGGCAATGATTCTCCAGACTATCTATAACTATTTCGTATCCAGAATTGACCGTTTAGTCGGCGATATGGAAGAAAGTTCAATCGAATTGATTGACGCTTTGTACGAAATGAAATCCAAATAAAGGATAGTTAAGAGTTAAAAATGCCAATATTAAACAGAAAACCAAGAACGGAACCTGAAATACCGACTGCTTCTATGTCGGATATCTCCTTCTTACTTCTGCTTTTCTTTCTGGTTACCACGACGATTGATATTGATACCGGTATCGGCTTAACTTTGCCGGAGTATATCGAAAATCCTGAAACGGTTGAAATCTCGAAAGAGCGTATGGCTGCTCTTTTGATTAACGAAAACGGTGATGTATTGCTTGATGGTGCAGTTATAGCCATTCCTCAAATCAGAATGACTTTGAAGCCAAGAATTTCTTCAAAGATAGAACTGCCTTCAAACAAAAAACTGATTGTTTCCGTTAAAACGGACAGAAAAACTGTATATAATAAATACGTTCAAACACTTGATCAGGTAAAAAACTCTTACTTTGAAGTGAGAGATGAATATTCCCTGGGCAAATTCGGTAAAAAGTATTCCGAGTTGAACGTTGAAGCACAGTCGGAAGTTCGTGATAAGATACCAATCATCATTTCGATTGCAGAACCTGAAAAGATAGCCAAGTAGGAGAAGCGATATGAAATTTAATAAAAAACGTGCACAGTCTAAAGCCAATATACCAACCGCCTCTATGTCGGATATCGTCTTTATTCTCCTTCTTTTCTTCATGGTAACAACAACGCTGAGAGAGCAGGAAGTATTTGTAAAATATACCCTGCCTGAAGCTAAAGCCGTAGAAAAAGTAGAAAATAAAAGACTTATCTCATATTTGTGGGTTGGTCAGGATGGCCGCATCCAGTTAAATGATGTAATTGTAAAATTGCCGGAAGTACAGGGAATCATGTATGGTAAACGGCAGCTGATTCCTAATGTCATAGTTTCTTTACG
>CAYYJL010000241.1:3193-5042 GCA_964472245.1 uncultured Ignavibacteriaceae bacterium
GGAGTTGATATGGGAATGGTTACAGACATTCAACAGGAGTTACGAAAAGCATACTGTCTCAGAATAAACTATTCTGCTAGTGTCAAAATCTAGAATAGAATACTTTTAAGTAAAAAGGCAGGTTTGTAGATTACACTCCTGCCTTTTGTTTTTTAAGGATTATATATATGAATTTAAAAGAAAAAATTAATACCGATTTAAAAGAAGCCATGAAATCCGGCGAGAAAGTCCGGCTGGAAAGTATTCGGGCAATCCGCGCCAAAATATTGGAATTCGAAAAGAGCGGCATCGGCAGGGAGATGACGCCGGATGATGAGATAAAAATTCTCGTTTCCGAAGTTAAAAAACGTAAGGACTCAATAGATGAGTACATAAAAGCCGGCAGAGCTGATCTAGCTGATAAAGAAAAAGCAGAAATGCTTGTTATACAGGAATATCTGCCAAAGCAACTAACAGAGGATGAAATCCTGGAAGTTATAAAAACTTTTGCAGCATCTTTGTCCGTCAGCGGTAAGGAAGGATTTTCCAAACTGATGCCGGCAGTAGCAAAAGAACTGAAGGGTAAGGCAGACGGTGGTGTTATCAGGAAATTAGTGGAAACATTTTTAGGAATGGCTTGAGCTATCTTGATATAGCAATTTTTGCCACGCTGGTTATTGCCTTTATTCTTGGTTTTAAGGATGGCATAATCAGAAAATTGATTGGGACTATTGGGTTTGTTATTGCAGTTATTCTCGGTATCGTACTTTCAAAGTCCGCAGGAGCAATTCTGCACAATGTAACAGGCATAGAATCAAACTTTGCCGAAGTGCTTGCAGGTTTTTTTGTTTTTATTATCGTTGTCGTAATTGTATCGGTTATCAAAAGAATTGTGAATCCTTTTGATAAGGTGAATAATATGATAAACAGAATTCTGGGTGGTGTGGCAGGGCTGCTGCAAATCGCTTTTTTTATCAGTGCCGTGTTATATATCCTGAATGTTTTTAAGGTTCCCGGGGAAGATTCCAAAAACGATTCATTTTTATATAAGCCATTTGCTGCTTTTCTTCCGGCTATTGTTGATCAGCTGGAAAACATTACTCCCGATGCAAAAAAATCTATCAAGGAGTTTTTAATTGAGAAAGATTCAATTTAACATATGATCTCCAGAAACTATATCGAAAAACTTGAATTCGATAAAGTCCTCAATTCCATTAAGAAATTTGCTGTTACCGACCCCGGAAAGTCGTATGTCCAATCACTTTCTCCGGACCTGAGTTATGCACAGCTCCTGGAACAGTTCGGCTTAATTAAGGAAATAACAGCATTACATCACAATAATCTGCAGCTCCCCATTGAATTCCATGCTGATATCCGCGAGGATATACAGCTTTCTTCTGTGGACGGAATGATACTGAAAAGTGAAAAAATTCTTCAGATTGCCCGATTGCTGCAAAATACGAGAACACTCAAAAAATTCGTTTCCGGTAATGCTGAAAATTTATCATTGCTACGGGATGTAGTTGAACTGCTGCAGCCGAACCAAACACTGGAACACCATATACAGTCTATAATTTCTGATTTGGGTGAGGTAAAGGACAGTGCAAGCCGCTTGTTAAAGGAGCTCCGCACTGATATTCAAAGAAAGAACAGGGAACTTTCTCAGCTGTTTGAGCGGCTGAAAAAGGTATATACGGAAGAAGCACTTATAAGGGATGAGTATTACACCATCCGCGAAGGGAGACTGGTATTACCGGTTAAAGCCGAATACAAAAGGCAAATTAAAGGGTTTATACATTCGGAATCATCAACCGGCCAAACGGTATATATTGAGCCGCAAGAAGCACTCAATTATAATAATGAACTTATC
>CAYYJL010000242.1:0-5019 GCA_964472245.1 uncultured Ignavibacteriaceae bacterium
TGTTCAAAATAAGTTTCAATTGCATTTGGTGCTGGTGAGACGGGCGGTTTTGCATAATCATACTTTGCATCAAAACCATCGGTTGCATTAACATGAGCACCAAAAGCAAGCAGCAAATCTTCCTGGGCGTTTTGTGATGCTTTTATTTGTACAAACCAGTCGTCCACGCTTATGCTTGGTTCTGCAGGAACTATTGTTTCAATACGACGGCTCAAGGTAGAATCTTCTCTGAATACTGCGTATATATCACCCATCAGGGCGGACAGCCAGTAGCCGGACCAGACTTTTAATGTATCTGCACTTGAATAAGCACCGGATGCATATTTATATAATACATTCTGAATCCATCCGCTGTCTGCTGCGGCAGCTGCTGTAACGGTTGAACCGTTCTTTCTGAAATATAAATCTGATTTAGCAAACCCGGATACAAACGGAGATGCCAGTAAATTCCAACCTGAACTTAATCCAACTTCTACATTACCCACATTAGCAGTACCAACCACATCTAACATGCCGGAGTTTTCAACACCAAGCCAGTAACCGCGTCCTGTTTTTACGGTATCAGCAGCAGTATATCCACCGGAATTGCTGTAACCATATAACAGATAATTTGAAAAGTCATCGCCGAATACGGCGGCTGCTGTCGGATTATCCGGTTTTGCAGGAACAGAGAGCAAACTCCATCCGGCTGCAACTGAAACTGAATCCATTAACTTGGCACCGGTACCTGAAAATTTAACCGTAAGCGAGGCTACGTTGTTGCTGACCAAGGTTAAAACGGACGAATATGATGTAACAGCCAGCGGTTTAAATCTTATTGTTACATTTGTGGATGACCCTGTCCCAACTGTTATGGGAAGCGTACCATGATAACTGAAACCGCCGTTGCTGAAATTAAATTGGGTAACCGTTAATGCAGCATCTCCATTGTTGGAAAGTGTAAAGCTCATCTCTTTCATTTTACCGACAGCAACGCTACCAAAAGCCACACTGTCAGGGCTTACGGAGCCGCCGGGTGTAAGTTCCACACCGATACCTTCTAATGTTACCTGAAGACTTGCATTATTGGTCGCATTACTCTTTAGCGTGAGAGATGCATTATATGGCTGTGCCTGTGTAGGGCTGAATTTAACCGAAACAGTTGAACTGTCACCGGGGCTGACAGTAAACGGTACAGCAGACGTAACAGTAAACGCTGCATCTGAGCTGTTTGCGGAGTCAACCGTAAGACTGCCTTCCCCTGTATTATATACCTTAAATGTTTTAATTGAATCTTTAGTTACTTTAACCGAACCAAATGATACAGTGGATACCGAGGTAGAAATAACTACCGGTAACGCAATACCTGTACCGGTTAAGGATATATCCAAAGAGCTGTTTGTTCCGGAATTACTCGCAATATTTAAAGTACCGTTATACGATTGGAGAGCGGTTGGCGTAAACTTAACTTTTATTGTATCACTTGCATTAGTGAGAATGGTATTATTTGCCGGTCCCGTAAATGTAAATACACCATTGTTTGAGCTTACGTTACTGATAACCAATGCAGAGTCTCCTGTATTGGTAACAACTACATTAATGGTACTGTCTTTAGAAAGTTTTACCGAACCAAAATTCAATGAAGAACTGCTGACGGTTATATTGGGAGGCCCCAGTGTTATACCAATGATCAGTTTAAATTGTCTCTCTCCGCTGGAAACACCTGAGTTATATGTATACGCACCGCCCGTTCTCACATTATGCTCCCCGTTTGTGGTCATATCCTTGATTTTTATATCATAATTGGAGGGGATATTTTCAAAATCAGAAAATGACAATGTGACTGTGCTGTTTACTTTGTCTGTATTTACGGTAAAATCCCAAACGGACGTAGTTGTATTAAGTGAAACCATCTGGCGGAAATCCCTGGCATATCTGTTACCAAGCACGGAACTCCAGTCACTGTGCGGAAAGAAAACTTCCACATAATTTGAAGGAGGGGTCGGGGCTTTTGCCAAATCAATTCCGGTGTCATATCCGTTGGTGGCATTTGTCGCCATACCTGCTAACGCTGTTGTATCAGATACTCCGTTTACTGCGGCTTTTAATTTGATACCCCATAAAAAATTATTCTGGTGAAACGATGCATTAGGATTAAGCTGATCCAGCAGAGGGAAATGAAGATAGTTGTTGGAAAAGGTTACAGGAGTTGTGGTGCCATTGGTAAACAGATTGGATGGAATGCCGCCGCAAATCTGTCCGCCCGGTGACCAGTCCTCTTCAACGTACGCAACCAGGTTAATTCTGGATGGGTTTTGAATATCACTTCTTTTAATGCGCATCTCCCAATATCCCGTTGATGTGTTTTTCCAGTTTGAAGTGGAAATTGAGGAATCACGCCAGCTGCCACCCGAATATGCCCGTTTAAATTCCTGATTTCCGGCCGATTTAAATATATAATGAATATTAGCACTAAATGGAAGGGTAGGAGTAAACCGCCAAGCTTCACCGTTAACCGTACCGGTTCCGGCGGTTGTGGTTTCATTGGGGTCTGTATCTATATAGATGTGATAATTTCTATCTGCATCAGTAATTGAACCCGCAGGAGAGCTGCCGGATAAACCGATATAAATATAATCACGATCCCAGGTCACGTACCCAAAAAGGTTTGTTCCGCTGGTTGTGTTAAATCTTTCAGTAGAAGTAACAAAATCATTATTCCCGTCTATTGTAATCGCATGAAAACTTTGTCCAAACGTCACAAACGAGCCAAAAAGCAAAAAGAGTAATATCCTTATCCGCATCATAAAATCCTGACAGTTAAAAAAAAGTGAGTTGTTATGTTACTAAAAATACCTGTAATAAAAAATGACAGGATGCGCGTCTGAGGTTTTGATGCAATTATACGTTAAAAAAGAACCATTCAACGGGCATTTTTGATTGATTTAATGTAATTTTCGGTTTACAAATTAGAAATAGAGTACCCTGTTTTGATAGATTTACGTAGTGATACAATAACCCGCCCTTCTGAAGGGATGAGAAAATTTATGATGAATGCTCCCGTGGGGGATGATGTATTCCGGGAAGACCCAACGGTGAACGAATTGCAGGATTATGCTGCCGGATTATTGGGTAAGGAAGCAGCCCTCTTTGTCCCCAGCGGGGTTATGGGCAATCAGCTTTGCCTGAACATCCTCACCAGCCCGGGTGATGAAATTATCTGTGAGTATGATGCACATATCTTTAACTATGAATCCGGTTCGCCGGCGGCACTCAGCGGGGTCACACTCCACCCGCTTAAGGGAAATATGGGGATGCTGTCAGTTGACCAGGTTGAACAGGTTATCCATCCGGACTACGCTTATTACATGACCAGGACAAAAGTGCTTGCGTTGGAAAACACACACAACCGCGCGGGGGGTACTGTGCTGCCAATGCAGGAAATACTCCGTCTGAAAAAACTGACCGAACAGTATAAACTTTGGTTTCACCTTGATGGTGCCCGTCTTTGGAACGCTTGTGTAAACACAGGAATATCACCTGCAGAGTATGCAGCTCCATTTGATACCGTTTCAGTTTGCCTCTCAAAAGGTTTGGGTGCTCCGGTTGGTTCCATTATTGCCGGAAATAAAGATATGATGAAAGAGGCATTCCGCAAAAGAAAAGCATGGGGCGGCGGAATGCGCCAGGCAGGCATCCTGGCAGCTGCGGGTTTATATGCTCTTAAAAATAATATTGAACGACTTCAGGAAGATCATGAAAAGGCAAAAGTTCTGGCAGGAGTGATTAACAACTGCAAAAATCTTTCTATAGATATGGCAGCGGTTCAAACAAACATTCTGCTTTTTAAACCGTTAAACATGAATGTTATGCAGGCAATTGAAAAAGCGAAGGAACTTGGAGTTGTATTTTCACCGGGTAAAGTTGATTCCGTCCGTGCTATAACTCATATGGATGTAAGTATGGGGCAGATTCATGAGGCGGGGAAAGTGCTGGAAAGGTTGTTTAACTGATGAAGGAAGAACTGAAAACAGCGCAATTCACCCACAAAACTCCCGTGACGGTAAGATTTCACGAAGTGGATATGCTGGGCGTATGCAACAATGCAGTATATATCAACTTTTTTGAACATGCACGGCTGCAATATTTACGCGATCTTGGGCTGATACCAAAGGATGGTTTGTTCAGTGACAATCTTTTTTACATGGTCCGCAACGAAATTGATTACAAAGCTCATGCGAAATACAATGATGAGCTTTACATATACAGCAGGATATCGTATATAAAAAACAGCTCATACGGCTTTGACCATTTGGTAACTCTTGCTTCCACAGGTAAAATATTAGCGGAAGGAAAAGGTGTGGTTGTGCAGGTTTCACCCGTAGAGGAAAAACCCGTACCTCTTTCCCCCTTTTTCAGGGAGACTGTTACTGCTTTTGAGAAACATGTAGAATTAATCGGGAAGGAAAAATAAAATGCGCCGTGCAGTACTGGATATTGAAACAGCCGGATATAACTTTGAAGAATTATCCGAAAGCCAGCAGGAGTATATACTCCGCGATTCAATGAAGGAGCAAGACCCCGTTCTCCGTGAACAGAAAGCAGAGGATGCAAAACGTTTCCTGAGTCTTTATCCCCTTTCTTCCAAAGTTGTTGTTATAGGTATCAGGGATATAGACAGCGGAAAATCTTACCTGTATTATGAGTCCCCGGCAAAGCAGGAATCGGAGGAGGAGCAAGGGGAAAAATATAAAGGCCTGCCTGAAAAAGAAATGCTGGAAAACTTTTGGCACCTGATTACACATTTCACAAAGGTTATTACCTTTAACGGCAGAAATTTTGATATACCATTTTTAATGGTGCGCTCTGCCATGCTGGGGGTTAAGCCGACACGGAACTTTATCGGTAACAGGTATGATGCTTCAACACCTATAGATTTGCTGGAGCAGTTCACATTTTACGGTATTACAAAAAAATTTAACATGGATTTTTACTGCCATGCTTTCGGGATTGAGACTCCGAAGAGTAAGGAAATATCTG
>CAYYJL010000243.1:0-5000 GCA_964472245.1 uncultured Ignavibacteriaceae bacterium
TATGCAGGAATAATTTACCTTCATATCCGTCGTTTTTACGAACGGAATCCGACATGGCAAAAAACGCCTTCCCGGTGTACACAGGGTCTAATATAATACCGGTTGCCCGGGCAAAATTGCGGAGTACGGCTACTTTTTCCGGAGTTATTTGTTTGTAACCTTCCTGAGAGTATCCTCCTACAATCTGCAAAGAGGCTGAATAACCTTCTGTCGCACCATATTTTTCAGTATAGTGGCTAAGCAGGTCATCAATTTTCTTTTGCATCAGTTCTACCGGATAAAGAACTGAAACTGCCTTTATGGTAACTGATAATTTTTTCCGCCTTGCTCCAATGAGGAGCCCAGCTGCGGTACCGCCTGAGCCGGCAGCAACCCAGATTTCTTTAATATCATTAAGATTGGTTTGGCTCCCCAGTTCCTCCCAGAAATTAATATATCCCTGTATTCCGGTAACAGATGACCCGCCTTCCGGAATTATATATACATTTTTACCCTCGGCTTTAAGTTCCCGGGCGGCTGCCTCCATAATTCCGGAGACGTTGACAAACTCTTCATAATCCAGATACACAATTTCGGCGCCAAGAAATTTATTAATAAATAAATTTCCGGTGGCATGACGGGTGTATTCGCCCCAGAGATAGAGCCGGACTTTAATCCCCAGTGCAGTAGCTGCGGCAGTAGTTGCGCGTGCATGATTACTCTGCAACCCGCCTGTAGTTAATATGATATCAGCGTGTTGCCGTTTTGCATCGGCAAGAAGATATTCCAGTTTTCTGATTTTATTACCGCTGGTTTCCATACCGGTCATATCATCCCGTTTTATCAGTATAGAATTACCGTTATAATTTACCCGCACCAGAGGAGTCGGCAGAAAAGCTAAATCCAATTTGGGCGGCACAATCATTTTATTCTTTCCCCTCGTAGATTGCACGGGCGCGTTTGAGGTCTTCATGGGTATCAACAGAAATGCTGTCAAGATTAGTTTCAACAACCTTAATGCGCATTCCCTTTTCCAGCATACGGAGCTGTTCTAATTTTTCCATATTTTCTAAATCAGTCTGAGCCATAGAAGTGAATTTTTTTAATGCTGCGGTGCGGTAAACATATAAGCCGATATGTTTGTATATACTATGGAATTCAACTATCAGCTTGGGGTCTGATTCTTCCCGTACATGAGGAATTGGTGCGCGGGAAAAATATAAAGCGAAATTATTGTAATCAAACACAACCTTAACTACATCCGGGGAAAGGAATTCTGCCGGTTCGGTAATACGCCGCATCAGCGTAGAAACTTCTATGCTTTTGTCTAACAGCAGCGGTTCAATGGCTTTATCAATCATTTTATAGGGAATAAACGGTTCATCCCCCTGTATATTAACTACAATATCGGCAGTGCCCAGCAAATCGATTGCTGCAGCAATCCTGTCTGAGCCGGTTTTTAATTCAGAAGAAGTCATTACTGCTTCTCCGCCGAATTCCCGCACAGTTTTATATATTACTTCATCATCCGTTGCTACAACTACCCTGTCTATCAAATTGGATTTGGCAGCACTTGTATACGTGTGATATATCATCGGTTTGCCGCCGATATCTGCAAGCGGCTTACCGGGCAGTCTGCTGGAACCGATTCGTGCCGGAATTATGCCTACAATACGCTGACCCAACTACTTCCCCTGTATTACCTTCGGTTCCAGAAAAAACTCACCGTCTGTAGCAGGAGCATTTTTCATTACATCATCACTTTTTAAGGATGGCTTTTCCACATCCTCTCTGAATACATTTGAGCCCTCTAATGGATGGGATAGCGGCTCAATATCAGCGGTATCCAATTCATTCAGCTTATCCATATAATCAAGGATGCGGTTCATGTCGTGGACGTAGTCCGCTATTTCCTTTTCGTCAACTGCTAATCTTGCCAGTTCTGCTATTCTTTTTACTTCTTCCGGAGTGACGGCCATTTTTATCCTTTGTAATGTTTGATAACTTCGTTCCGGACTCTTTCCATCAGCGCAAGTTCATCATTTTTAGTTTTTAATTCTTCAAATTCTATCGGCTCGGAAAAATGTACGGCAAGCTCGCCGCTTTTTATCGTTAGTCTGCCTTTGGGGAGTATTTTGGAAGCACCATTAATGGTAACAGGAACAATGGGTAGATTAACTTTTGCCGCCAGATAAAAAGCACCCCGCTTAAACGGCTGAATAGAACCATCTTTGCTTCTGGTTCCTTCCGCAAAAAGAATGACAGAAAAATTTTTCTTCAGCATGGTCTCTTTTGCTTTTTGTATGCTGCGCATCGCATCTTCTGCATTCTTGCGGTTAATAGAAATGAATGGTCCGGTTTTTAACTGCCAGCCGAACAGCGGTATGCGGGATAGTTCCTCCTTATATATAATACTGACACGTCCCTTAAACGCATCCATAACTGCCGGTATATCATACATGCTGGAATGATTTGAAACATAGATGTAATTTTTTGAGGGGTCGAGATTTTCCGTCCCTGAAACTTTAAGCTTTATCCCGCTGATCCAAAGGACCCCGCCGGAAAATACCTTTGTCAGCCAAAAATAAGAAGTGTAACTTCTGTCGGCTATGGATAGTATCAACGCTACGAGGGATAAAAACGCTGTGTAAACAGCAATAGAAGCCAGTTTTAAGTACGTCACAGAAGAACTTTAGTTTATTGTTATTCCCAAATTTACGGAAAAATTGGGCAGGAGAGTACGCACAGGATAGCGTGGGGCAAAAAAAAACCCCTCAATATGAGGGGCTTAAAATCACTTTTTAGGATCTTTTTCTGTTTTGGTCTTGGTTTTTGATTTGTCTGTAGAACAACAGCTCTTATCCTTAGACTCTTTATCGGTGGAGCAGCTCTCGTCGTCCTTTTTATTCTTGGTTGTGGTTTCCTTTTTATCGGATTCTTTCTTTTTATCATCTCCCTTTGTGAATACAAAGGTTGTCTGATTGTTATTCCCGTCTTCAGGAACTACACAGAATTTATCTGATTTATCTGCAGATTCTTTTTTCTTACTGTCATCTGCCTGAATGCCGATAACCAGGAGGAACATAAAGAGTGTTAATAAGAGGTTTTTCATTAATCATTTCCTTTTTTGAATTTTTTACCGTCTTCACTTAAATTTTTAATATACTTTTCAGGGTCTTTCTCAAACTTTTTCAAGCATCTTTTGCAGCAAACAGCGTAGGTTTTGCCTTTGTGTTCAACGGTATAATCGCCTTCAATTTCTTCACCGCTGACCGGGCAAACCGTGTTAAATATTTTGGATTCAGATTTTACCTGTTTTTCCTGTTTATCGGTTTTTTTCTCCTGAATTCCGGTATTAGCAGATACCGAAACGGCAAAAACCATCAAAAAAAGCATCAAAATCAGTTTTTTCATGAGTAACTCCTTCATAAGTTAATTAGTAATTTACAATAATCTGTCAATAAATCAAATGACCGCAATTTTCTCCATTGTGAGCCAGCCCTGCCTTCCATCCGATAACCGGATTTTAACCCACTCGCCAACCCGGTCATCCAGCCGCACCTTAACTCCCTCCACAGTTTTAAGTACTGTGTTACCTGAGGTATCCGGGGAGCTGAGGACATCAACCGATTTCTCAACCACTATGCCGTATTCATGCGAGTCCATCCAACTGTATCTCGTATAAGATAGTGATGCGAAAAACAAAATCATGACAACACTGGCTGAAATAAATATGCTGTTCCACACTGTTTTCCGCCCGAAAAAGAGCCGCAGAATCAGGAACAATATGAGAGGATAAATAACCAGTGCAGCTGCATACACCCACTGACGCACAGAGAGCAAGGATGAGAGATTCAGCCAAAACTCCAGGGGAGCTATTAACGGGATTTCATTAACCTTTTCTTTAATCAGCGAATTGGCAAAAACGAGATTCTGCTTAATATCCTCATCGTTTGGGGCTATTGTTTTAGCTCTCTCATAATACAGAATAGCATACCCAAGTTTCCCCTTTCTGAAATAACAGTTGCCGATATTGTATAATAAACCGGAGGTGATTTGATTATTTTTTTCCAGATCTGAAAATACGAGCAGTGCCTCATCGTATTTACCGTTTTTATAATGCTCGATCCCCTCTTCAAAACTGCCCGCCGGAGCTGCAGACCCGAAGGTGCCCAGCACGAGAAAACATAACAACAGCAGCTTTTTCACTTCAGCGCTCTCCCCTTTGCAATGGCTTTTTCCAGACCCGTAATAAGTTCGGCTGCCGGAGTTAAAACGGATTGCATTGCTGCTTCTTCGCTTCCTTTAGGGGCAAAACGTATATATTGAATCCCCTCAAAAGCGCGTTTCAATTCGGATAAAATCTCTTCAGACAAACCATTTTTTCTTAAAAGTTCTTCAACGCGTTCAAGAGTAAATTCGGCAGTCGGGATGCGCAGTTTAAACTCAAGGTATTGCTGCAGTGTTCTGGAAATTTCCAGATAAAATGCTTCCTTATCACCTGCCTGCATCAGCTGTGTAGCTTTCTTAAGTTTTTTTGCAGCAAATTTTTTGGCCTTTTGTTCCCTGTAAGCAACCGGATCTGCGAGTATAGACTCTTTTCTCCTGACCAGAAACCCGACTCCGGCAAACGCCAAAAAAGGCAAACCGCCCAAAACCCAAAGCACAGGATCAGAAAGTATTTCTGTTTCACTCTGCAAGGGCTCCCCGGGTTTTAGCTTAATATATCTGATATCATTTTCCCCTTTATTGCCAGCATCCGGAAGTGATGAAACAAAATCGGCAGACGGGGTAACTGTGACGCTGTAACCTTCAGTCTCACGTGTGATATATTTACCTGTACCGGGATTAAAATAGGAAAACTTCATCGGAGGAATTTCCATTTCACCGGCATTTCTTGGAATCAACAGATAGTCAATAGACTTTGTCCCTGAGATAATTCCCGTTCGTACAATGCTGTTATCTGTTTTATCCTCATACTTTTCAATTCCAGCACCCAGTTCAAACTCCGGCAGGGTTAT
>CAYYJL010000244.1:0-4988 GCA_964472245.1 uncultured Ignavibacteriaceae bacterium
GTGGAACTTGCATAAACATTATATCCGCTGAGATCAGACTCATAATTATCATTCCAAAACAACTCTACCAAACCGTCACCATTCATAACGGTTAATCCGGATGGGATGCGGGGTGCGGTATAATCCGGTTCATTGCTGAAGTAATGATCATCACAGCCGCCCAGGAAAAGTCCGGAGACCATCAGTATTACGAGGATAAATATTCTATTTTTCATCACATGTTCCTTTCATGATTATACACCTTAAATGCAATTTGGGTGCCACACGAAAAGTGCTCAAATGTGCCTTAAAACAGCTGTTTTTGTCCTGTTGTGTCTAAAATTGTAGTCAATCCCTGTACACTATTTTTTTATCCTGCCGGTACAAACTGCTTTTTATTTATAATACCAAGCGCTTTGCCCTTTAGTTTGTATCCGTTAAACGGGGAGTTTTTACTCTTGGATTTAAACTTTGTTATATCTACTTCCCACTCCAAACCCGGATCAATAATCGTCAGGTTTGCCTCTTTTCCCTCTGCAATTTCAGGCAATGGGAGATTGAGAATTCTGCGGGGATTAATGGACATTTTTTCAGCTATGCTTTCAATATCTAATATACCCGTGTGAAATAAGCGGGTGAATACTAATCCGACAGCTGTTTCCAAACCGAGGATACCGTTTGGCGCATATTCAAATTCCATCTCTTTTTCTTCCGGTGCGTGAGGTGCGTGGTCTGTTGCAATGCAGTCCAAAGTGCCATCCTGCAGTCCGCGGATCATTGCTTCAACATCTTCGGCTGTGCGGAGCGGGGGATTCATTTTCATATTGGTATCATAGGTTTTTACCATATCTTCAGTCAGTGTGAAGTGATGCGGGGAAACTTCCGCTGTTACTTTTATCCCTTTTGCCTTTCCTTCTCGCACAAGCTGCACTGCCTTGGCGGTACTGATATGAGCAATG
Source organism: uncultured Ignavibacteriaceae bacterium (assembly GCA_964472245.1). GTDB lineage: Bacteria > Bacteroidota > Ignavibacteria > Ignavibacteriales > Ignavibacteriaceae > H2-BAC3. The sequence continues at coordinate 939 of CAYYJL010000244.1, forward strand.
TGAACCCGGGCGCCGGTTAATTCGGACATCATAATATCGCGCACTACGGTCAGCTCTTCAGCTATACCATGAATTCCGGGAAGACCTAATTCCGTGGAAACTTCACTTTCATTCATTGCACCTCCGGCAAGTGTTTCGTCTTCGCAGTGTTCGATGACCGGCTTATCGTACATTCCCGCATATTCCATAACACGGCGGAGGATTTTAGCTGTCTTTATAGCAACACCATCGTCTGAAAAGGCAACAGCACCGGCTTCCACTAATTCACCAATCGGGGCGATGAGTTCTCCCTTTCGTTCTGATGTTGCGGCTGCAATGGGATAAACATCAACGGGAAGGTGCTCTGCTTTTTTCTTTATATACTCTACCACTTCAGCCGAATCAACAGCAGGTTCAGTATTTGGCATACAGGCGATTGCAGTAAAACCGCCGTGTGCTGCCGCCAAGGAGCCGGTTGCTATGGTTTCCTCATCCTCCCTGCCGGGCTCCCGCAGATGCACATGCATATCCATCAAACCGGGCAGTATATATTTCCCTTTGCAGTCAATGACTGTTACATCTTTGGGAACATCCTTTAGGGGTGTGAGAGATTTAATAATTCCGTCTTCAATATAGAGACTGCCTGCATCATTAAGTTTTTGAGCAGGATTGACAATAGTTGCATCTTTTAAGTAAAGTTTCATTCTGTTCCTCTTAATTTTGTGTGCCGAGCAGGTACAGGACCGCCATTCTTACAGCAACTCCGTTAGTAACCTGATCTAAGATAATCTGATGTTCACCGTCTGCCACTTCAGCAGAAAGTTCCACCCCTCTGTTAATTGGTCCGGGGTGCATAATCAGTATATCTTTATTGTGTTTATTCAGCCGTTGTTTATCAATGCCATAGTATTTATGATATTCGCGGATGGAGGGGAAGTACTCCCGTGCTTTGCGTTCAAGTTGAATCCGCAATACGTTAAGCACATCGTTTTCTTTTATTGCCTCATCAATATCATGATATACTTTTACACCGAGTTTTCTTATCCCGAGTGGAATCATGGTTGCAGGCCCGCAGACGGACACCTCCGCTCCCATAGTTTTAAGTCCGTATATATTAGAAAGCGCCACGCGGCTGTGTGCAATATCCCCGACGATGCATACTCGGACACCTTCCAGCCGGCCAAGTTTTTCCTTTATGGAATACATATCCAGCAGTGCCTGTGTGGGATGCTCATGCGTACCATCACCCGCATTAATAATTTTGGAGCCGGATATGCGCGTAAGATATTGAGGCACCCCGGCAGAGGCGTGGCGTACCACTATCATATCCACCTTCATGGCTTCAATATTCCGGACCGTGTCCTTAAAGGATTCTCCTTTAGTGACGCTGGATGTGGATACTGAAAAATTGAGACTATCGGCAGAGAGCCGGCGCTCAGCCAGTTCAAAGGATATTCTTGTACGTGTTGAATTTTCATAAAAGAGATTAACCACGGTTTTACCCTGGAGCGTTGGAACTTTCTTTATAGGTCTTTCAATAACCTCACGGAATGTTTTGGAAGCGTCAAGAATTTCGGATATATCCTCACGGGAGGCATCTTTAAGACCGAGCAGGTGTTTCATTTTCAGCGGCATTATTTTTTCCCTTCCTTTTCTGCTTCCACAAGGTAGACTGCATCTTCACCGTCAACCTCAGTGATTTTCAGCCGGATTTCTTCATCAATAGAAGTTGGAATATTTTTACCAACGTAGTCGGCTTTAATGGGAAGTTCCCTATGCCCGCGGTCCACAAAGCAGCAAAACTGTACGGTGGATGGCCTGCCAAATTCCATGACTGCACACAATGCCGCACGGACTGTCCTGCCGGTATAAAGCACATCGTCAATCAGGATCACATCTTTTTCTGTTATATCCTGCGTTATATCCGTTACTGAAACAGTCGGCTGCTTCAGTACTGTCCGGAAGTCATCCCTGTAAAGGGTAACATCCAAAACACAGAAGGCGGGAGCTTTACCTTCAATTTCTTTTATCTTATCAGCGATGCGCCGGGCAATAAACTCGCCGCGGGTTCGCATACCCATCAGGATGATATTCTCAGAGCCGTTATTATGCTCTAATATCTCATGTGCAAGACGGGTGATAATGCGGTTATAGGAATTGGAGTCAAGGATGGTTGCTTTAATCTTCATACAAAAAAACCTCCGGTCCCGGATACTGGGAGAGAGGTTCCTTTCAAAAATATTTGGGAGGGGACGCTTTTCAGGTTCATATACTGCCTTTTCTACTTCTCGAATAGAATTAAAGGAAAAATGTTTTGCAAATATAGCGAGAAAACTGATTGCAGAAAAGTTATCAAGCCAGGTATAGAAAGAATATCCTATTTCACTGGTAGAACCGGGTACCTACCCGTTACCTTTCTCCTTTTTATATCCTTCATAATAGTATGATTGCTCAATTCCCTTAAAAATGAGCTCACGGTTATTTATATCGGAGGTCAAGTTTTCTGAGAGGAGTGTTCTTAATTCCAGGTCATTAACAGGGCTGCGCTCCATTGCCTGGAAATAAAGAGTTTTATCAACAAATTGCCAGTTGACCATTTTTGCAATGTTTTTCCTTAACATTTGGTCTAACCAAATCCGCATAGATCTGCCATTTCCTTCCATAAACGGGTGGGCAATGTTCATTTCTACATATTTTGATATGATAAGCTCAAAAGTACCTTCAGGCATCTGCTCGATTTTTTCTAAGATTTCTCTGAGGTACAGCGCATTTGCAAATCGAAAACTGCCTTTGGAAATATTCATTGTGCGGAGTTCACCGGCAAATTCATAGAGTCCCATAAAAAGGTATTTATTGATAAGCCGTAATCCGCTGAATGTTCCAATCTCTATTTTGTTTATATCACCTGATTCAAAAAGTTGATAGGCATTTTTCAAACTTAGACCGTCTATGTTCTGCATAGCATCACAAGGTCTTAGATTGGTTCGTTATTGCGGAGAGTAAAGCAAGTCCCGTCACCAGGAAGACTCTGCTCGCAGCTTTCCCCCGGAATAAAAAGCACCTACCACACAATGAACTATTCATCACCGATTAGCTTTTTGACTTAGTATCAATCTTCTGAACCAACACCTTGTCCACTCTTTTTTGATCCATGTCAACTACCTCAAATTTGTAATTCCTGTATATTGCAGAGTCACCTACATCAGGAATTTCCCCGATTTGTTTTATAAGAAAGCCGGCAAGTGTACGGTAGTTTTCCGCGGGGAACTCAATTTGCAGTATTTCAGATAACTTATCTATTTCAACAGAGCCGTCAATCAGGAATGATTTATCCTCTCTCTCAAATATCTTCGGTTCCGGTTTATCAAACTTTTCGGGGATATCACCTACGATATTTTCTATCAGATCATGCAGAGTAACCAGTCCCTCTGTTCCGCCATACTCATTCACCACCAGCGCAATATTGGTTTTATGACCCAGGAATTTATCAAAAAGATCAATCGAATAAATTGAAGTTGGCACGAATAAAATTTCGCTCAATATCGATTGCAAATTAAATTCCGGATTGGAGTTATAACTGAGTAGGAACTCCTTCGACTCGAGCAATCCTACTGTATGGTCAATATCATCCTTGCAAACAATGTATCTGGAAAAGTGATGGTTCTTAAAGAAATTGAATATTTCCTGGTTTGTCAAAGCGAGGTCAATCCATTCTATATCTCTGCGTGGGATCATTATATCAACAACTTTTTTGTCGTTGAAGCTTATGATCTTTTTTATCATTTCAGTTTCTTCATTTTCAAATGCCCCGTGGATTTTTCCGAATTCAAGTAAAGATTTTAATTCGTCTTCTGAGACAAGCGGATCCTCGCTTTTCTTGCCCGGTAGAAAAAACAGGACAAATCGGGTTGAAATGCTGAGTAACCAAACAACAGGAGAAAACACCTTGGATATCAAGTCCATCATTCCGGCTACCAGCAAAGTAATCTTTTCCGGATTATTAAGCGCAATACTCTTGGGAACTAGTTCACCGATTACAAGTGACAGGTAGGTTATAAGGGTAACAATAAT
>CAYYJL010000245.1:0-4985 GCA_964472245.1 uncultured Ignavibacteriaceae bacterium
ATCTGAGATAACTTCCTGCAGTGAATGGATTATCACTGCTGTCCAGGACCGGCTTAGCCATGGAGAAACCGGGTGATATCTTTTGTACTGAAGATACTTTTGTGCCGGAGATTTTAAATTGCGATGCCCCTTTGGCATATATATGTTCCGGATCGTTATCCACAACCACTTCATTCAGCTGTGTACTCCGCTCCCTGGGCAGCCAGACATTTGCACCGGCATTTTGGAGCATGGGGACAAGATACGGCAAAACGATGGAAGCGGGCACTAAATCTTCGACTGCTTCAAATAATCTCGGGCGCTGCCACTCCCATCTTTTTTGATCATTGCTGTAATACCAGCCGTGACTATGCCAAAGCACAATGTTTCTGTTAAAAAGTCCGTTGCTAATGTCTAATGGTTTTGAAGCATTCCGGATAACAGGCGTGGAAAGTGCAGGGGGAGAGTTTGGCACTCTGGATAAATCTTTATCTTCTTTCTTTGTGCGATAGTAGTTTGGGATATACTCTTCCAGTAAATAACCTGCTGAACTGATTGATACGCTGTAGCCGGGGTGTGAGTCGGCAAAAAGTTTTTGAATGTCAGCCGTAAGGGTTTGCACTGATGATTCCCTGAACGCAAAAAATGCAGCTTCCTTAGAGAGAATTACATTAATCTGTTTGGAATCCTCCCGGATAAATATACTGTCCACTTTAACAGCACGGTGCAATCCGGCATCACGGCATATTTTACGGATTGTTTGTTCCACCGGGATAACGATAACGGTGTCACCCGTGGTTTGTGTAGTAATCGTTTTTTGCGGTGAACATCCCGTCCAGAAAAGGAGCAGGGATATAACAGCGGTAAAAAGATGCAGAGTTAAAGAGCGGGGAGATGAAAACATTTTTATCATGGCAACTATTATATTATTACACAAATATAAGAAGAGCAGCCCACTATTAAAAAGATTCCCTTTGCCGGAAATTCGTGTGCTCCCCCTCTTTTGAAAAAGGATATATTCTGATTAGCTTTAAAGGTTACTATTTTACTATTATCTGATGGAAACGAATGTCTGACGCAAAAATTGTTTATGATAAGGTAGCATCATTATCTTCTTCATTTGAATACAAGACCGGGGAAGCCGCCATAATTCTGGCAGCCGGTCACGGAAAAAGAATTAAATCACACCGCTCAAAAATGCTTCATGCAATCTGGGGTGTGCCTACGGTGGAACGTGTGTATAATGCAGCCAATGCCGCTATACCCGGGATTAATAACATCATTGTGGTTGGTATTAAAGCACTTGATGTTATGGATGTTATCGGTAAGCGGGAGAGAACTTTATTTGCGTATCAGGAAGTACAGAAGGGTACCGGTCACGCGGTGCAGGTGGGGCTTTCCGTAATAGATGCTAAATCGTTCAATGGCATCGTGTATGTTCTGCCGGGTGATATGGGGCTGATTGACGGAGAGACACTTGATTCATTCCGCCGCGGGTTTGTTGAGGGAAAATCTGATATGATGGTTTTAACCGGACTGTTTGAAGGAAATCCTGAGGAGAATCAGTACGGCAGAATTATTCGTGTGAAAGATAAAGATGACAGCGGTAAGGATTCCGGCGCCAATAAAGGCAACGTGGTGGAGATTATCGAATACAAAGATATACTTGCACTTGGTGATGATCAGGCATATAAAACCATGTATAAAGGAGCATCATACAGCTTTACAAAAAGGGAATTGCTGGAAATTCCGGAATATAATTCCGGCGTGTATGCCTTTGATTTTAAGAAACTGCATGAGCTGGTATTTTCACTCTCCTCAGACAATGCACAGAACGAGATATATATAACTGATCTTATTGCGGCATTTAACAACAGCGGTTATTCGGTGGGTGCAGTAAGCCCGCGCAATCAGTATGTGGTGATGGGGTTTAATGATAAATCCGTTCTTAAGGAAATGGAGGATATATACCGCAGCCAGGTTTACGGAAAGCTGAAAAATATTATTGAAATTGATGACCCGGAAGATTTTTTTATAGATGAATCCGTTGTTGAGCAGATTATCGGGATGGATAAAAACGGAACGCCGCTTGATATACACTTAGGCAAAGGGGTGCATATCGGTAAAGGCGTTCAGCTGAACTATAATCTGGATCTCAAGAAAAACGTATCGGTAATCGGGAATGTGTATTTCGGCAAAAATGTTTCCGTATGGGAAAATGCCCAGCTTTCTACCTTCCCTAATCAGAAATTTGTCATTGGCGACGGCGTGACAATTCTCTGGGGCGACATCATAAAGGGAGAAATCAGCATTGGAGCAAACACCAGAATTGAATCCAGCGTGAACATGACCGGCAGCGATGAATTTCCGTTGGTGATCGGTAAAGATGTTCTGATAAAGGGAACCAGCTATATTTTTGGTTCAACCATTGAGGATGATGTGCATATAGAGCACAGTGTATTGATTAAAAAGCGGATTAACCGTTTGGTTAAACGTAATGGTGAAGTTCAGAAGATCAGGTTTTATTTACCCATGCCCTCGGGCGTGGATGCAATAGAGAGCCGCGGGGAAGAATAGCAGGATAGTTTAAAAAAAGATGAGGAAGCCGGGGGCCTCCTCATCAAAATAAAAAATCTTTAAACGCTTACGCTTTTGGAGCGTCTTTAGCAGCGAGTTTATTGATGTGTTTTGTCAAAGCTGATTTTTTACGGGCAACCGTATTTTTGTGAACTCTGCCCTTGGAAGCCATTCTGTCAAGAACTGCCACAGCTTCTTTATAGCTAACATCGCCTTCTTCCGGTTTGGTCAAAGAGGACACTTTTTTCACGAGTGTTTTCATTTTAGAAACCGATGCCTTATTTACCGCATTTTTGCGGGCATTGGTTCTGATTCTTTTTTTAGCTGATTTATGATTTGCCATTACTTATCCGTTTGTTTACAATCTGCAAAATTACCGCTTTATTCGCAAAATGTCAAATAAAATTTATTCTTGCCTTCTCTTCCTGCTGCTTGAGTATTACGCCATTAAAAAGCCCTAATTTCCGCTGGAACCGCCGGGAGTTCTCATAAATATTTAAAATATAAGGGATTAGGCGGCCCCGGGCGGGACAATACACGTAAAAAGTCATTGATTTCCCCCCCCTGAAAATCGTATATTTAAAGATTAACTTTTTTAAAATAGGCGAGGATGTCAGGTACGCTCAGGCTCATTGAATTATTGATTATTTGTTTCTTACTAAACCTTCCGGGGATTGCCCAGGTTACCTTGAGAGAGCCCAAAAGTCCTGTCACAGACCCCGCAGATTTGGATTTTATCGAAAAATCCTCCCTCAGAAAAAAAATATTATTAAATGGCAGCTGGGATGTTATCCCGGATGAAGATACCCAGTCCAAGCTGAATATCCGCGTCCCTTCCGGATTTGCTCAGCCATTGGAAGTCGCATACCTCAAAGAATTTTTACTTTCCAAAGAGGATATTTATTCCTCATCATTTGAGCTGAACTTTCTCGGATTAAACTATGCGGCTGAAATATCCGTCAATGGTTCCATAATCTACAAACACGGCGGCGGGGAGTTTCCTGTAAAACTGGTTGTGCCCCGGGATTTGCTCATGTATGAAAAACCGAATAAACTCACGCTTAAAGTTTATACACGGCTGGATTCCAAAAACACCATACCGCTCAAGTACAGATTTCTGAATCCGCGCCCGGCGTTTGGTATTTTCCGGGATGTGTATCTGCTGCAGACACCGTCCGTGTTTATTAAACGGACATACATGAAGTACCTTGTTTCTTCGGACGGAAAAAAAGTATCGGTTAACAGCGGTATTGCCATAACAAATAACAGATATATGAGTGATACCATATCAGCCGGAGTTTCATATATACTGAAAGTAAAAGCATTCAACGCAATGGATGTACTCAGCGGCGAATCAAGTTTGGATATTGGTGTGCTTGCTAAAGGGAAAGAGGTTTCCAAAACCATTGCTCTGGAAATTCAGAACCCTCAGCTGTGGAGCCCTTCGTCACCCGCAGGATATACAATACAGTATGAGTTATATAAAGGGAGCGAAAAGATTGATGAGTTTTCAGTCCCCGCACAATTTTTCCGTTTAGATGCATCCAAAGATAAGCTGTTATTAAATGCGGCTGAATTCCGCCTTCATGGCGTCACGTATATACCGACCTCGCCTTCAGAGGACGAGCTCCCCTCATACAGTGATTATGAAGCTGACCTGATGCTTATCAAGGAATCCGGTTTTAATGCAGTGCGTCTCCCCATGCTGCTGCCTCATCCCTATGTGCTTAATGTCTGTGCTAAAATAGGGCTGTTGGTGTTTCATGAACTGCCGCTGAATTCCATACCGGAACAAATTCTCGGTGAACCGGAATATTATAACCGGATGAAGAATTATCTTATCCAGTATATAAACGGCTATAACGATTACGGAGCACTTGCAGCACTGGGTCTGGGTACAGGATATTCGGGAAGTTCCAAAATCACAGAAGATATTCTGGGTGATTTGATACCGCAAATCAAAAAGAGCACTAACTGGCTTGTATATGCAGCATTCACTACTCCGGGTTCTACACTCCCTGAGGGGTTAGATATGTATGGTTTGGAATATACCGGCGTACCGGCTGCGGAGATCACACAGCATTTTAATACCATGACGGAACGTTATGGCAAGGCACGTGTGTTCATCAGTGATGCCGGGTATCTTTCCCACCGCAAAGGAAGTACCGGATATACCAGCCCATATTCTTATGAAGCACAGGCAAAATATTTTCAGGATTTCCTGAACGAGTTTGAGAACACTGAAAGCGCCGGCTGGTTCTTGCACACCATGTTTGACTACCGCTCCTCATACCACTCGATTGTTTCGGGATATAATGACGACTGTGTTGTTCATTACGGCATTTTGGGTGAATTGCGGAAAAAAGAAGTGCGGCTGGCGTTCAGAGTAATCACATCCAAGCTTTTAGATTTGGAAAAAGTTACTATAC
>CAYYJL010000246.1:0-4979 GCA_964472245.1 uncultured Ignavibacteriaceae bacterium
TATTCGGTACGGTTTAATGCCGCGTCCCTGCATTCTGGTATATATTACTGCCGGCTAAGTTCCGGTATATATACACATTTCAGGAAAATGATTTTAATTAAATAATATATAAACAAGTATGAAACGAAATAATCCTTCTTATTTAAGCCCGGGCACTATCATATTACCCTTAATGCTGCTGATGCTGTTTTCATCCGCATTATTTGCCCAGTGGCAGTTGGTTAACAATATGCCGCCGCCGCTTAATATTAAATCTGCAGCTTTTGCTTCTGAAAACCACGTCATGGTGTTTTCAGAATCTAAAAAGTTTATCACTTCAACAGATAAAGGAATAAGCTGGGAATATTTTACCCCTTTAACACATGTTTCTGCAAATGCGCTGCATTTTTTTAATCCGCAATACGGCATCGCCGCCGGGGATACCACTACATACTATACTACCAATGACAGCGGTAAAACCTGGACCAGCAAACGATTATCAGGATTCAATCATCTTAATGGAATCCGTGTTCTCAATGACTCAACCTGGGTACTGCTTACAATCCCCGGTAACTTGTTTTACAGAACAACCAACGCCGGATTAACCTGGAACACATTTTTATTTCCGGCAATCCTTTCAGATGCCAGGCGCATAACCTTTTTGGATGTTAATAATATTATGATGTTAAGCGGTACAACTGTTTACCGGACATCTACAGGCGGCTCAGACTGGGCCGGTGTCAGTTTTGCAGCGGGTATTACTCCCCAGGTTGTGCATTATCCATCTGCACAGAATGCACTTATATATACAACTGATGGCAGGGTTTTCACTTCTGCAAACGGAGGGCTCTCTTGGTTTTTTAAGTCGAACTGTCCGGTTAATATCACGCATTCCCAGTTCCTAAGCCAAACAAAGGGGGTATTACTCACCTCCTCGGGATACTTATATACAACCGTAAATGGTGCGGAAACATTTGACTCTCTCCGGCTTCCTGAAAATACGGGTGCTCCTCTTTCATTCTTTGTCAGGCCGGATAACCAGTTCGGATTTACTACTTTCAACTGGAAGGTGTATGTTTCGTTTAACGGAGGGGTTGATTGGTTTAACCATTTTTCTGCTAATCGCCTGCGTCTTAATGCGGTTGATTGCTCCTACAGTAACACCACTTTTACCGTCGTAGGTGACCACGGCAGTATTTTCAGCATTCAAAACCTGACTGCTACTGCAATCCCCAGCCCAACACAGCAGCATCTGAAAGCTGCCTCTATCACAGGTCCAATGCGCGGGCTTATAGTCGGGGATAGTGGTACAGTTTTATACAGACCTTTAGGCGGAACACAATGGATTCTCTCTACCAATTCCTTCCGGGTTAACTTAAGGGCCACGGCATATTCACAAGCTGATGTGGCCGGTTATGCTGTAGGAGAGCGCGGAGTAATCCTCTACTCCAACAGTGCGGGGCAGCATTGGGTTAAAAAACGCGACGATATATACCCCCATAATTTGAATGCAATTCTCATGAAGAACAAATCAAATGTGATTGTGGTTGGTGATTCCGGTACTGTATTAAGAACCACCGATGAAGGAGCAACCTGGCTGCCCATTAACCTGGGAACGGACAAAAATCTGTCAGGCATTTCCGCCAATGGAGATAATATACTTATCGTAGGATCAGATGGGGTCAGTTTCCGATCAACAAACTATGGAACCACCTGGTACGCCTCCCCTGTTCAGCCGGGTATCAATTTTGTCGCTGTCTCACATTATACTAACCCATCTGCTGGTGCTGCAACGCGTTCCGGTAAATTGCTGAATACCTCCAACAACGGACAAAGCTGGCATCAGGAAACCGAGTTTTATAATATTGAGTTGACATCACTTTCTTATTACAATTTTTCCATCGGAGCCATGACTACAAAAGATGGATTTATTCTTTTCAGAAATTCCACCGTTCCGGTTGAACTTGTTTCTTTTGACGCGGTTGAGTTTGGGGGCAAGGTTCTGCTGCAGTGGAAAACAGCATCAGAGATTAATAATCTTGGCTTTGAAATACAAAAATCGGAAAACAGGGTAAACTGGCAGACTATTGGATTTGTAAGAGGAAGCGGCACCACTACTGAAACCTCAGAGTACTCCTTTATGGATATATATCCCCTGTACGGAAAATCCTGTTACCGTCTTGTTCAGAAAGATTTTGACGGGCAGAGCAGGATCTATGGGGAAAAGGAAATCTTTCTGGCAGGTGAATTCACCCTTTCGCAAAACTATCCAAACCCGTTTAATCCGGCCACGCAAATTGAATATACACTGCCGGAAGATTCTGACGTGGAAATAAAAGTATATTCTTCTGTTGGCAGTGAAGTGATTGAAGTTGAAAAAGGATTTAAAACAAAAGGAACTCATACCCTCACGATTGACGGAAGCCGGCTGGCATCAGGTATATACTACTATACCATGAGAGCCGGCGGCAGATTTATCACAAAAAAGATGGCGGTGATAAAATGAAAAATCTCATAATTCCTATCGTTTTAATATTAGGTGTTTTGTTTCAGCATACCGGCAGGGCTCAGGATTTTTTTAAGTCCTCACTTAATCCGCCCGAAGGAAGAATTACCGATATACACATCGTTAGTCCCGATATAATTTACGCAGGCGGGGAGTTTGGTTTACTTCTTAAATCAACTGACAGCGGCATAAAATGGGAGCTGCAAATCTCAAATTATAAATATATGGTAAACGATCTCCATTTTATCGATGAGAATACCGGATTTGCCGCTATGGAAAATTCTGTTATTCTTAAAACCACAAGCGGCGGTGCAACCTGGTTTACGGTTTACCTGCCTGTTGGTAATAAGAAAGTGACCAAAATTAAATCACACGGTGCTAACCTGTATGCATCATGTTCCGGGGGGCAGATTTATAAATCTTCAGATTTAGGGCAAAGCTGGGGGCTATTTGCCTGGCCGGTGGAAAACTCTATAGAAGATTTTCTTATTACAGGAGATTTCCCGGGAGTATTTATCACCAAATCCGGTGAAGTATATACTTCCGGTGATGGCGCCGGTTGGTTTCTTAAATTTGAAGGACTCCATTTTTCACTTAACTCTCTGGTCTCTCTCTCTGCAAATACTTTTCTGGCCGGCGGCGGGGGCGGCAGAACTTTCCGCTCAACTGATGGCGGGGAGACCTGGGTGTCCGGTTCAACAGGGTCTGCCAATACTATTATTCAGTTTAACTTTTATTCCACAACTTCCGGTTTTGCAGTTTCCGACTCAGGAGAGGTATACCACACGAGCAATCAAGGGCTCAATTGGAATATATACCCCCTTCCATCCGGTCTGAGGGCAAGAAGCATTGGCTTTCTGAATCCGGGAAAATTATATTTTGGCGGATTCGAGGGCAATATTTCTATATATACTGCTGCAACTTCATCCTGGTATTACTATGAGGGGTTTTCCAATTACAACATTTATTCCGTCACTACTCCCGGCATTCACGGGATGTATGCGGCAAGTGATTCAGGCAGAATCTATTACTCCCAGTACGGCAAAGACTGGATTCTTTACAGAACTCCCCTTACCGTTAACCTGCGCACCATTCATGCCATTGGTGATACAATGGCTTGGGCTGCGGGAGACTCAGGATACGTTTGCAGAAGGGTAGCTGCAACCGGCATATGGGAAACATATCACACCGGGGTTTCCACCGATATTTCTTCCATATTTGGAATTTCATTCAACCATGCTATTGCAGTGGGCAAGTCCGGACTGATTCTTGTTACTACTGATGGCGGTACAACCTGGGTGCAAGTAACATCCCCTGTATCAGTTAATCTTAATTCCGTTTTCTTTCTCAACAAAACTATCGGACTCATTGCCGGCAATGGAGGAGTTATACTGCGTTCAACTGATGGCGGATTTTCATGGAGCGCTGTTCCCTCCGGTGTGACGGTAAACCTCACATCGGTTTCTTCTGAGTCATATCCGTGGGCAGCAGCGGCTGGTGACTCCGGTACTGTTTTAACTACCGGTAATCATGGCCAAACCTGGTCAAAGAAAAACCTGAATCCGGCTGTTATGCACAATTTTAATTCAATTTGTTTTGGCAATCAACAGACTATGTATGTACTTTCAGGAAGAGGTAAAATATACCGCATACCATATTTAACAAGCACCATTGCGGTAATTTATGAGAATACAGATTCTCTTTTCCTCTCAGGTATTGCGGCCAGAGGGGTTGGCTCAATAACCGTTGGTGCGTACAACAATACAGCACTGCGTCATTACACCAATTTTTTAATCCCCGTTGAGCTGCTCTCTTTTTCCGCTAAAAACATAGACGGAAAGATACTGCTCAATTGGAACACTGCAACTGAGACCAATAATCGCGGGTTTGAAGTTCAGAAATCTATTAACAATAAGGACTGGTTTGATATCGGCTTTGTTACAGGCAGCGGTACAGCAACCGAGCCGGCAATATATACGTTTACGGACAACTACCCTTCCCGCGGCATCATGTACTACCGCCTCCGCCAGATTGATTATGACGGAAGAGCTGAGATTCTCCGTCAAATTGAAGTGCCTTTTGAATCTTCATACGAGCTGGAACAAAACTACCCGAACCCGTTTAATCCGGCAACGGAAATTTCTTACAGCATTCCTTTTGCTGGCAAGGTCTCCCTTATCGTTTATGATGCTCTGGGTAGAGAGGTCGAGGTACTCGTAAATAAACTTCAGGAACCGGGCAGATATACGGTATCTTTTGACGGCAGTAGTCACGCTTCCGGTATATATTACACGAAACTTACCGCAGGCAGCTATGTAATGACGCGTAAAATGATTTTGCTTAAATAATGGATATGGTATATATGATGCCTATTACCTGCATCAGAACTGATTCTGTCAATAAGGATTTTATTTCCCTGGTACAGCAACTTGACAAAGACCTTGCCATCCGGGATGGAGATGATCATCCATTTTATGCACAGTACAATAAAATA
>CAYYJL010000247.1:0-4968 GCA_964472245.1 uncultured Ignavibacteriaceae bacterium
GCAATAGGATCAGAGGCCATCTTAAAATCTTATGAATTTATATTTTCTCAAATTAAGTTAAACATTGAATTCTTCATTGAAGAAATTGAAGTGGAAGGCAATCTGGCATTTGCCGTAACAAGTTCAAAAGGAACGGTTAAAATTCTTGCAAATGGTGTTGAAGCACCGGAAGCGAACAGAGAACTTTTTGTATTTGAAAAAATGAATGAAGAATGGAAAATTGCCAGATACATGTTTAACAAAACAGAACCAATTGGATAAAAGGTCGCTGTAAAAGCCTATAAAAGCAAAGCGGTTTTGGTGTACAACCAAACCGTCTTTGCATTTTAATGAATATGTATTTAATCAAAAACAGCGGAAACGTCACATTTCTGCGAGATGCCTGTTATTGCAAGGTAGTATGAAGCCAATGCTGATTCTGGTGAATATTCAGAAACAACACAGACCTGGGATTTCATGGATGCAAAGCACCCTTTTCTTCTTATTTCAGCAATACCATTTTGTTAATGGCTGAATAGATTATTTTTCCTGACAAATCAAAAGAGGTCATGCAGCAGAAATAGGTCCCGGAAGCAATACTATGTCCGCCAAGATCAATTTCCGCCGAATATACCCCCGGCTCATGGAGCATATTTACCGGCCTGGCAACCAGACTTCCCGTAATGTTAAATATTTCGATTGATATATACGCCTGTACCGGCACAAAATACTGCACAGTTGCAGATGGATTAAACGGATTCGGGTAGTTTTGTGACAAACTAAACTCAGACGGCAGTTCGACTGAAACCTCAATCTGTCCGGAGAATTCAAATTTGCCGTCACTGTCAATCTGTTTAAGTCGGTAAATATGTTTTCCGGGGCAGGCATTTATGTCAGTATACGAGTATGATTTTGAGGAATTGCAATTACCATTTCCCCCGATAAATCCAACAACAACCCATTCTCCTTCAAGCCCATGATTGCTGTGTTCGGTTCTCTGTATCTCAAAGCCAAGGTTGTTAACTTCAGTTGCCGTGGTCCATTTAAGGGTCACAGCCTTGTTTTTTACCGAAGCAGTAAATGAAGTCAGTTCAACCGGAAAGACCCTATCTGTGAAAAGAGCCAGATATGGCTGAGAGGTTAAGCCCATGAGCAAAAAAGCACCCCCCGCGTAGATATCACCATTTGCCACAGCTAGTGATTTAATGCTGCCGCCTGCAGCCGGATTCCAAGTAGCAGCTGACCCGGTGCCATCTAACTTTACAATTCGGCTTCGTGCTGCTCCGCCAATGTTTGTAAAGTCTCCTCCAGCATATATATCACTACCGCTGATAATTATAGTTCGTACCGAATTGTCTGCATTCGGGTTCCATGTGGCAGCCGTTCCGGTAGTGGCATCTAATTTTGCAATCCGGCTTCGTGTTACACCGCCAATAGTGCTAAAAGCTCCTCCTGCATAGACATCACTCCCGCTGACTGCGATGGAGTATATAAGGTTGTTAGCATTTGGATCCCATTCAGTAACAGTTCCGGTGGCGTCCAACTTTGCAATTCGATTACGTGTTACACTGCCGTTAACTGAAGTAAACGTCCCTCCTGCATAGACATCACTGCCGCTGACTGCGATGGAGTATACTGTATTGCTTACATTCGGATCCCACGCAGCAGCTGACCCATCAGATTTATTAAACTTTGCTAGACGATTTCGTGTTACACTGCCGTTAACTATTGTAAACGTTCCTCCTGCATAAATATCACTGCCGCTGACGGCTAAGGCGTAGACGATGTTATTCACATCCGGGTTCCAGGTACCGTCAACAGTGCCATCGGTGGTATTAAATTTTGCCAGACGGTTTCTTGTTATATTGCCGTTAACTGTAGTGAACGCTCCCCCGGCGTAGATATCGCTGCCGTCTACCGCAATTGCATATATGGTACTGGCATTCGGGTTCCAGGAAGAAACAAGTTCGCCAGTGGTATTATCAATTTTGGCTAATCCGTTAATCGCTTTTCCACCAAAACCCCCGCTCCCGGTGATGCCAATAAATATATTTGAACCGTCAAGCACAATTGTGTAGACGAGGGCACCGGAACCTGGATTCCAGGAATTGTCAGCAGTTCCACTTGCCGCATCAAGTTTTAATATTCTGCTTCGTTCGGTTGAGCCGTTGACCGCGGTAAACGAGCCTCCGGCATAGATATTATTTTCGCTGACGGCAATAGCATATACCGCCCCGTTTATATTAGAATCCCACGCGTAAGCTGTCCCGTCGGTGCCATTAAACTTTGCAAGATAGTTTCTGCTTGTACTGCCATTAACCAGGGTAAAAGCTCCTCCCAAATAGACATCGCTTCCGCTGAGAGCTATTACGTATACGGAGTTGTTTAAATTGGGGTTCCAAGCTGAGGCTGTTCCGTCCGTATCAACTTTTGCAATCCTGTTGCGTGACACTCCGGCAATAACGGAAAATATTCCTCCAATATAGATATCACTTCCGCTTACGACTAAGCAGTTTACTGTATTGTTAGCATTCGGGTTCCACGCTGCAACTGTTCCGTCGGTGTTATTAAACCTCGCAACTCGGCCTCTTGCTGTACCGGTATTAACAGTAGTAAAAGTACCCCCCGCATATATATCACTGCCGCTTATTGCAATAGTGTATACGGTATTACCGGGATTCGGGTTCCATGTGCCGTCAACCGTTCCATCAGTGTTGTTGAATTTTGCAAGACGATTTCGAGTTACTGCCCCAATTGTCAGATTAACGAGGGTAAACGATCCTCCTGCATAGACGCTGCTGCCGCTGACAGCAATTGCGTAAACGGTGCCGTTGACATCGGGGTTCCAGTCAGCATCAACGGTTTTGTCTGATTTAATGTGGGCGAGCCTGTTTCGGAGAATGCTGCCGACCTGGGTAAAGGTTCCACCTATATACCAACCGCCGCTCCCATCAGCTGCTACTGCATAAATACCGCCGTTTACTTTAGGGAATGACATGTCAGGGAGATCAGAGGTTTCAGTTACTTTGGCACCTGAACCGGTATTGCGTCCGACAAAGGTGAACGAACCGCCAATGTATGTGTAATTACCGTCAACCGCAATTGCTTCAACATTGCCGTTGGTAACCCACATATCGGCATTGGGAACTGATGTTTGCCCGGTTGCTTTCCCCGCAAAAAGCAAAAAAATCACAAAAAAATATAGAACGTACATATATGTTTTGCACATAATGAACCTCAAAAAATTGTTTTGGAAGGCCAAATTGTAAAAGAGAAGAACAATCAGATTTCTGAATATGATATCCTTCCCGGAGGGATAGAACTTTATTGCAAAATAAAAAATTGCAGTGCCTGAATACAGATTAACAAACTCTCAAATGCCTGTCTGTATGTCAGATACAGACGAGTGAAGAGATGTGCTGCAAAAAGACATTCAAATTAAAGTAATTTAAAAGAAATTACAAAACAAATTTTTATAATACTTTTCATAACTAACAACTAAATTGCTGATCAAAGTTAGGATACGAAAGAAAATGGAACTCTTTTTGAAAGTGAAATGTAAGGTTGGCTGGTTCGCAAAACATGTGGATATAAATGTATATCTCGGTTCGGTAAAAGTGCTGTTCACAAATAGGGCGGCCTTTGTTATATAACTGAAAAGCACTAAGAAATAAGCCGGATGCCTGGTAATTCTATAGATTATGTGAAAACAATGACCACATTCATTATTATCGAAAAGAATTAAATATAAATCCTTATCGGCCATGATATATCAAGCATTTTGTAATAGATTGCTGGCACAAGATTAATTGATCAATATTAATTAATCAATTTGTCAGGCTGAAAAATCATTGCAGCGCCCATTTACCAGAGTAAATCAAACCTAAAAAGTTTTTTTGGGGGGGAGGGTATTAAATCTGTAGGAGTAATTCACGTCAAGTATTAGCTTATTTCTTATTTCTATTATTCATGCAAAAGATTGCAACATTCTTTGATTTACAAAGAACTAAAGTATCAGTTTATAGTTCATTTTCGATCAACCTAGCCACAGTAATGCTCAGTTTTTGGCACATAAATATTGACTGATTTTACGGTCTTGGGTACTGCTCAGAACAAACTTCACCTGTGTTCAATCATTAACCGTTGTGAGACAACAACATCTTTCGTTACTTCAGGTTGTATAAAACTTCTGAGTCGGCAAACGCCGTTATTTCTGTAAGGTCATCTTTTTAATTTTGGAATATTTTCCCGACTGAATTCTATAGAAGTATATCCCGCTTGGTAAATTACTTCCATCAAAGTTTAACCAATGATAGCCCGCACGCTCATACCCTGCTTTTAAGGTGACTATTTCATTACCGGGTATATCAAAGACTTTTACCGTTACCCACTCTGCTTCCGGTAGCTCATATGTGATTGTCGTAGTTGGATTAAACGGATTTGGAAAGTTCTGCCTTACCAAAAAATTCGACGGAGCCGGAATATCCACTTCAATAACGCTGCTGTACTCAAACACACCGTCAAAGTCGATTTGTTTTAAACGGTACATTATCTGCCCAACCTCAGGGTTTGCATCTGTAAAAGAATAACTTTTAGGTGAGTTACTGTTTCCGTTTCCTCTCAAGAATCCAATTTCAACCCATTCCCTGCCAGCGCATTTTGATTCTATAGCAAAGCCGTAGTTGGAAACTTCTGTTGCAGTATTCCAGATAAGAGTAACTTTATTATTCCTGAAAGCTCCTGTGAAAGAAATCAATTCAACCGGCAACGGACCGTTTGACCAGGTGCCGGCACCGCTGAGTGTTCCGTTTACCGTCTTGCTGTCCGCAGATATATCACAGTTTTCGTCAACATGTATGGTGGCCCCTGCGTCTATCACCACACTTGATTGAGAAAAGGCAGAAACCGGGATAACTAATATTGTTAAAATAATTATTTTTAAAATCATCTTCGACCCCCCTTATTCAAATACAACAGTAACGGTAACAC
>CAYYJL010000248.1:0-4956 GCA_964472245.1 uncultured Ignavibacteriaceae bacterium
AGGAAACTTAGTACCTGTGGGTGAAGACCAGCTGCCACACATTGAAATTACCAGGGAACTGGCTCGAGCGTTTAACAGAACTTATGGTGAAGTTTTTCCGGAACCTGACCCAAAGCTTTCAGTCTTTTCTCGTTTAACGGGACTGGATGGAAATGCAAAGATGAGTAAATCTCTTGGCAATACCATTTTACTTTCTGACCCGCCGGATACCGTTAATCAAAAAATTAAAAGAGCAGTAACTGATACTCAAAAGCAGCGGAAAGGTGACCCGGGGAGACCGGAAATTTGCACTATATTTTCGTATCATAAGAAATTTAATCCGCAGGAAGTTCCGGAAATAGATACTAATTGCCGCAGCGGCGCATTAGGTTGTGCCGAGTGCAAAGCCAAATGTGCAATGCATATTAATAACTTTCTGGCACCAATTCTGGACAGAAGAGCAGCACTGGAACAGAATCAGGATTTTATACAATCAGTACTGAGTGACGGAGAAAGAAGAGCAAAGGCAGTGGCAGTGCAGACTATGAACGAGGTACGTTCCGTTATGGGAATCGGTTAATGTACAAAGTTCAACTTGAACTATTTGAAGGTCCGTTAGATCTCCTCCTCTTTTTTATCAAGAGGGATGAGATTGATATATATGATATCCCGATTGCTAAAATAACCGGTGAATTTTTAGAGTATGTGAATCTGATTCAGCTTTTAGATTTGGAAACAGCAGGTGATTTTATTCTTATGGCATCCATCCTGATGCATATAAAAGTGAGGATGCTGCTGCCCAAGGAAGTTGATGAAAAAGGACAGGAGATAGACCCGCGTGATGAATTGGTTGCACGGCTGTTAGAATACAAGCGTTACAAAGAGATGTCAGAAGACCTTGGATTTCTGGAGTCCACACAAAGGAAGATATCTTTCCGGGGTTATTATGATGAAGACCCCACAGAAAGTTTTGCTGATACGGAAAAATTTTTAAAGAACATTACTGTTTTTGATCTTGCAAAGGCATATAAAAAAGTAATGGATCAACAGAAGCCGGATATTGTCCACGAGATTAAAAAAGTTTCGGTTTCCATTGACGAACAGATATCATTTATTAAAACTAAATTACAAGAATTCGGCGAATTACATTTCATTAGTCTGATAACCAATATGAAGGAAAAAATTCGTATTGTGGTTACTTTTATCGCTCTTCTGGAAATGACCAAGAACGGTGAACTTGGCATTAGGGAGTCCAGTGAGTTTAATGATTTTGTCGTATATAGATTAACCTGATGGATGCACTTTATAATAATATTGTAGAATCATTAATATTCTCATCTGATGAGCCGATTCCTCATAAACAGCTAATTGAGGCAATTAAAGGAATTGACGGAGAGGATATTGAGATTTCTGAAGAAGATATTGATGCCTGTATTGAACTGCTCAATAAAAAATATGAGGAAATGAATCTCTCATTCAGAATTCTGAAAATTGCCAGAGGCATTACCTTTGCAACCAAACAGGAATTTGCAAAATATATCGGATACCTTTCCACAGAAAAGAGTAAAAGGCGGTTGAGCCCCGCTGCTTTGGAAACACTTGCAATTATTGCATATAAGCAGCCGCTCACCAAACCCGAACTGGAGGCAATACGCGGTGTTAATTCTGATTATATTATGAATATGCTGCTCGAAAAATCATTGATTGCTATCCTGGGACGTGCAGAAAAAATGGGCAGACCATTGCTCTACGGTACGACGGATGAGTTCCTTAAGTATTTTGGATTGTATAAAATCTCAGATTTGCCAAAGCCAAGAGAAATTGAAGAAATTATGAAAGATGAAGATTTTCAGGAACAACGGAAGAAGTTATTTATCAACTCTCTAGAGGAAGGATTAGAAATGAGTCTGCCCGATGCACCTGAATTGGAGGAAAATGATACGGCTGAATAATTTTCTTGCTTCGGCAGGTATCTGCTCAAGAAGACAGGCGGATGAGTATATAAAGCAGGGAAGAGTGGATGTTAACAAAAAAACTGTCATTGATCTTTCCATAAATATCGATCCGGAAAAAGATACGGTGATGTTTGACGGAGTTCGTGTTAAACAGCGGGCACATGTTTATATACTGCTCAATAAACCCAAAGGTGTTGTCTCCACTACATCAGATGAAAAGGACCGTAAAACTGTTCTCGATCTGATAAAAACGAAGGAACGCATTTTTCCGGTTGGAAGATTGGATTATAATACGACAGGTGTAATTCTGTTAACCAATGACGGAGATTTTACTAATTATATGCTGCATCCGGGGAATAAAATTCCAAGAACATATGTAGCCACCTTGCATAAACCCTTGCTGGAAGAAGATAAGAAAAAACTGGAGAAAGGATTCCGGTTGGAGGGTAAATTTGCCAAAATTGAAAAAATTACCATTCTCAAAAAACCTTTAATGACAGAGGTAACCGTAACGGAAGGAAGAAACCATTTTATTAAAAATGTGTTCAAAAAGCTGGGATATTTTGTTGATGAGTTACACAGAAAAGCGTATGCGTCATTTAATGATAAGGACCTCCCTTCAGGTGCATACCGATATATAAATGAAAATGAAATTAAGAACTTCTATAAGAATTATGGACATCCGGAAGAATAATATATTTATCTTTTTCCTTATGTTTAGCAGTTTACTGTATGCGCAACGAGATACGGTAAAGCTGCCCGGATTTACAACTCTTGAGGAATTAAGAAAAGAAATAGATATACTTTTCGAGGATCCTGATTTTTTTAATGCTCAGTGGGGGGTAACGATACAGTCACTTGAAACCGGAGAATATTTTTATCGCAAAAATGAAAATAAACTTCTTATGCCTGCTTCGTCATTAAAATTGGTGACCTCTTCTGCCGGATTAGAGCTGCTTGGTTCAGACTACAGATTTAAAACAGAGATATATACAACCGGTTCAATAACAGGTACAACTCTTAACGGCAGCGTTATTGTAAAAGGATTTGGCGACCCTGCCATCAGCGGAAGGTATTATTCCGATAACGCACTCAGAATATTTAACGATTGGGCTGATTCTCTTCTCAACAACGGCATTGAGGAAATTTCCGGAGATTTGATAGGGGATGATAATGCCTTTGATGATATCGGACTTGGAGACGGCTGGTCATGGGACTATGAGACATACTGGTTTGCTGCTCCTTCAGGTGCATTATCATTTAATGACAATTGTGTGGATATACTGGTTACTCCTGCCAAAGCAGGCAATAAAGCTGAGATTAAAACCATCCCTGATACAAAATATATAGTTATTGTAAACAGGGTAATCACCGTTCCTTTTGATTCTGCTGCGGGAATAGAAATATACCGTGAAAGGGGAACGAATGTTATAACTGTTTCCGGTAAAATCCGCGAAGGGGTTAATCCCGTTAAACTTTATGCCACAGTTAACAATCCAACACAGTATTTTATGGTAGTTCTAAGGGATATACTGAAAACAAAAGGAATTACGGTAAAGGGATTTGCAGTAGATATTGACGATATGACTAAAACCACTTCGGCTGAAAGAAAATTATTGTTTACTCATTATTCACCCCCGCTTTCAGATTTGGTTAAGGTTATTAACAAAAACAGCCAAAACTTTTTTGCAGAACAGCTGTTAAAGGTAATTTCATATGAGAGAACCGGCGTGGGTACAGCTTCTAACGGAATAAAAGAGATTAAACGGTTAATTCCCAGAATGGGTATAAACTCAGATAATTTAGTACAGGTGGATGGTTCCGGACTTTCGCGGCAGAATCTTGTAACATCGCAGCAATTGGTATCTATACTGCGGTATATGTATAAATCAGATAATTTCCCTGCGTTTTACAACTCACTCCCGATTGCCGGCAAGGATGGCACACTCGCTGACAGGATGAGAAAAACGAAAGCCGCAGAAAAAATACGTGCTAAAACCGGATATATTGGCGGAGTCCGGTCACTTACCGGATATGCTGTTACAGCAGATGGTGAGATGGTTGCATTTTGCATGATAGTTAATAATTTTACAGTTCCGTTGGTTCTGGCAGAAAATCTTCAGGATTTGGTCTGTCAGCGGCTGGCAACATTCAGAAGAAAATAGGCAGATCGGTGGAAAATAAGAATCAGATACAAGAAGATATGAATTCATTAATGGAAAGAAGAATTGAGGAAATCAATCTTCTTTCTGCTAAAGGAGTTAATGTATATGCATACGGATTTGATGTAGATTCAAATTCTGCAGCAATAAAAAAATCTTTTGATGAAAATGCAAAAGTGGAAGTTAAAATTGCAGGGCGCATCATGGCTATCCGCAGAATGGGTAAAGCAAGTTTTGCTCATCTGCAGGACTTACACGGTAAGATACAGATATATCTAAAGCGTGATGAAATCGGTGATGCTTATGAAAATTTTAAATTAATGGATATTGGCGATATCGTCGGCGCAGAAGGATTTGTCTTCAAAACTAAAACCGGTGAAATATCAGTACATGTAACTACACTTACCTTGCTTGCTAAGGCAGTAAGACCAATCCCCATACCCAAAGAAGTTGAGGCAGAGGACGGGACTAAGACTGTTTTCGATCAGTTTGCAGATAAGGAACTCCGTTACAGACAGCGCTACGTTGATCTTATTGTAAATACATCGGTTAGAGATGTATTTATTAAAAGAAGTAAAATCATTACCGCTATGCGGAATTTTCTTGATAAAGAGGGACTGCTTGAAGTTGAAACACCCGTATTGCAGCCGATATATGGCGGGGCATCAGCACGGCCTTTTATCACTAAACATAATGCCCTCGGCATTCCATTGTATTTACGCATTGCAGATGAATTATATCTGAAGCGGCTTATCGTTGGCGGATTTGAAGGCGTTTACGAGATTTCCAAAGACTTCAGAAATGAAGGAATGGATAAAACTCATAACCCTGAATTCACCATGATGGAATGTTACGTTGCG